>JBIIIF010000071.1:0-26711 GCA_044235005.1 Planctomycetaceae bacterium
AAATCCCTTGAGAACATGGTGGAACCCGGCGGATCAGGCAGGCTGCCGTAGACCGCTTTAAGGAGATTTGAACACCGAAAGCCACCGGCTGCAATCCACCGGAAAAAATCTTTGCGTTCTGTCGCAGAACCGTATCAGGGAGAAACCATGTGTTCCGCATAATCAGCCGGCATTCTGTTTACCGCCCAGCCGGAGGCGCCGGCTTCTGTGATGGCCGGCGCCTCCGGCTGGGCGGTAAACGATAAAATCATCAGCCCGATGGCCTTTGGATGGTTTTGCTGGGGTTCTAAGATAACCGGACGCTAACGCGTTCCGGCTGGTTTAATCCACAATCGTCCTCACGGCTTCACAGCAGGCCCCGATTTAAGCCGACCTTTCTCCTCCGCCTCGCGTTTCTGGATATCTTTCGGATGCTTTGAGATGGATTCAAAGACATCGCCAATGACGCGATCGGCCAGACCGCCGAGATGTTTCAGAATGATCGGCTCCGCCTCGGGGAGCAGCTTGGAAGTATTCGGCTCGTAGCCCCCAACGTCATACGAATCCGCCGTGGCGATGTAACCAACGTTCCCATTTGCGTAGCCGACAATGATGGGCGTGATGCGATCGGCGATGGCCGCTTCGAGCTTAAAGCCGTATTCGACCATCGGCTCGCCCGGCATACTGAGCAGCAGGAACGGGCCAATCTTCATTGCCATCAGTTCAGTGCGGACCGGCTGCTCTTTGCCCGGCAGTTCGATTACTTCACTCGCCACGCGGATCGGATAAAACGTCGCCCGTTTGGAAAGCTGTTCTCGAGTCACGCCAAACGCCGCCGCTCGCACAACGGCACTGCCGAGATCTCGTCCGGCCCATTGGATGTCGGCCTCATCGGCACAGCGATATGGATAGCCCGGCAGGTTCGGTCGGATATCGCCGGCGCAACCCTGAATGAACAAAGACGCGGTCTTGTCCGCGTAGATCGACTCCACAAACGTCTGAGCCTCGCCGGGAAAATCAGCTGTCAACTTCGGATAACCCTTTGGATACGGCGGCGACCCTTTGTCGCCCCACGTGAAGAAGCATGGATGGCAGACCGCGTGCATGATGATCGCCAGCGGCGTAAGCGACTGGCCGTCGTCGAAACGCAGCACCTTCACGCGAGGATCATTCGGCCCATCAGGATTCAGCCGGATCACAGCTCGCCCGTCGATCGTCTTGCGACGGTTGATGCTGAATCCGATACGATCCTCGGTTATGCCGACGCTGACCGACCTCATGGTGGCTGCGGCTTCCTTTGCCGCGGACGTAACTTTTGTGATCACATCCGAGGCCCATTTCGGGTTCTCTTCCCATCCCGGCCCTGAGTGATTATGCGAGGCACAGACCATGATGTTTGCAGAAGGCACGCCGGTTTCTTTTTCGATCGCCGCTCGAGCCCGAGTGACCAGATCGTCCCATGCGACGACAACATCCAGCGTCACGATCGCCGCTTTCGTCTCACCGTCATCCAACACCAGCACACCCGCTCGCAATGGATCGCGCACGCCGTTGACCACTCGAGTATGCCCGGAGACGGTCAGATCCTTCACCACCTCCGGCGTGATATCCACCTTCGCCGCGCCGGCCCTGAGATTCGAGACGACCGGAAAAGTCCCATCCACAACCTGCGCCGAAACACTCGCCGTCAGCAGCAGAAATACGAGCAGATATTTCATCAGAGCGACCTCCGGGATAGTTGAGGCATTGAGAAAATGAAGCGGAACGTACCATCCTGTTGCCGCAAGTCCAATTGAGCGTGGTGGTCAGTAATCCGCGAATCAGGCCCGAAGGGCTGGCACGGGAGTGGTTGTGTCGGCTCTTCAGGCCTGAAATGTGATGTTTCACGGCTTACGGAACATTTTTTTACCGTTCGCCGGGGTTGAAACCTGGGGCTGATTGCTTCCGCAGCTTTGCTGCGAAACGCAGCCTTGCTCCACGGAATAAGACTTGTGCAGCCATAAAAGCTGTGACCCGAAAAAGTTTCACCCGGATTTCACATGGGCTGCTTTCGTTGCGCCTTTCGCCTGGTAGAGGCGGCAGCAGTTAGCCCCAGGGCTTCAGCCTGGAGAAGACTGCTTTCGACGTCCTGAATTCCAGGGTATACTCCACGTATTCTGGAATTCATTCGGGGAATTGAAATGAGCAGCGTTACTGTTGAACTGGAACTTCCACAGGATTGGAAGCGTTTCCAAATGCCAGCCGCGTTAAAGGCTCGGCTGAGCTCTTTGCTGGATGAGCAGGACAAAACAGGAAAACTTAGTAAAGCTGAACGCGACGAAGCTCAGGCACTGACGGAATTGGTGGATCTGCTTTCACTGATGAAGTTGCGTGCCGAACGAGCAGGTCGTCAAAAGTCATGAGCCCCCAGATTCCCGTTCGCTTGATTCGACAAGTTCGCCAGCGGGCAGATGATATCTGCGAGTACTGCCGCCTGCCTCAGGCGTCGCAGGAAGCCACTTTTCACGCTGACCACGTTCTCCCCCGTGCTCATGGCGGTCCAACGGAATTGGCAAACCTTGCTCTGGCCTGTGTCACTTGTTCACTTCGCAAATCCGCCCGGACCTCGGCTGTGGATCCAAAGACCGGCAACACGGTCGCTCTCTTTAATCCTCGAACTGACGACTGGTCAGAGCATTTCGCGTTCACGGCCACCTGGAAAGTTCGGGGACGGACGGAAACAGGTCGGGCGACGATTGAAGCTCTCGGAATGAATCGTTCCGCCATCGTAATGATTTGACGCGAATTGGTGCTGCTAAGGCGTTTTCCTCTTTAGCGTTCCTCTCGTCTATCCTTTGAACGGCGTCTAATGACGAAGAGCCGCCCTATTCAAACACAATCTCACCCATGACCGCGGTGTCGTCTATGTTTGTGCTGGTGAATGACGATGACCAGATCACTCGGTCTGCTTTCTCGCGTGGCAGGGCGTGATTGCGACCGAAATTCGCTTTCCACGTGATGCCTTTAGCGGGGGCTTCAACGCCGATGGTCGAGAATGGGATGACCAGATGCGCGAGCCAGCGTTTCTGAGCGGTGTCGACACGCGCCTCACCGGTCCAGTCGCCGGTCCATGTGGGATCGTCTTTGCCATAACGAGGATCCAGCGGGTCCGTGATCAGTCCGTTGATGGCGTCGTACTTTGAGTCCGGATTCGCACCCTGAATGAAACGATAGAACAGTGGTTGCGACAAATTCGGGGCCAGATAAACGTCGACCGCTTCGTGATGGGGATAAACACGATCGCGATTGACGACCGGAAACTGAGTTTCATCGCCAAGCTCCGCCTCGGTGAGAATGTGAAGAGATGTCTCATCGTAAAGCAGCCGAACCGTTGTCTTACGCGGCAGAGATTGCAGGGGCGGAACAAGCGTGAGCTCATGCGTCTCAGCATTTTGCCACTCGGGACTGTCGAGTGTAAGTTTCGCAGCGGTCTTCACAACCGTGAGCTTCTTGGGGCCGACCGGCGGCGCACTGCGCATGGCTTGAGTATTCCAGTTGAAGCACGTGTGCGCATAGGGCTCCTGGTATCCGTCGTACGCAAGCTGCAGATGTTTGGCATCGTGACCTGGGAAGGGGAACAGGATGTGATTCCATTCCTGTTGATGGCCCTTCACGAACAGCGTCGCAATGAAAGCATTCCGTGCGTCGATCGCGTCGAGCAGTCGAAGCAGCGAGGCCTGATCCGGCATGATTTGCCAGGCCTGATGCAGGTGAGCGACTCGAGCGAAGTGCTTCAGGTAATCGAACTCCGTCCGCACCAGCGCGAGACGTGTCTTGACCTTGGGTTGTGTCGCCAGCTTCTCGGATTGGGCAAGATGACTCTCCATCGCGGCCAGCAATTTGGGAGTGTAGAGGAACGTCATGAGCTGGAACGGATCTGTCACCGTCTTGCGTGCTCGAGCATCCGTCGGCAGAAGCTTATAAGTCCACACGTCATTGCGAGTGCCCAGATGGTCCGAATACAGAGCGATGGCGTTGTAAAGCTCGTCGTAAAAAGCCCGCATGTAGAAAGCGATGCTTTTGTTTTCGAACGCGGCCTCGCAATACTCCAGCAGCAGGTTATCGGCATGGTTATTCTGCGGGTCGTCAAACATACGGCCCATCGTGTAGTACACGGGGCCCTCGAGTCCAAAGAGTTGCCCCGGACCGTCTCGAAGAAGCGACTGGATGCGGTTCGCAGCGAGCCGTTGTACCTGCAGTTCGATGTAACCGGGCGTACGCATCGGGGTATAACGCGTGCCGAGGTTTGGACACCAGTTGTAGACGTAGCCGGTGAAACCTCGCGGCACTTCGACGTCTCGCCACGGAGCGATGTCTTCTTCGTTGGTGCCGGTCAGCATAATGCAGGTATTCGCCGGGAAGGTCTTGAAGCTCTTTGGCGGCGCGGCAGTGAGGATATAGCTCATCATCGTCACCTGTCGGCCGGGATGAGATTTCTCCAGTCGCTCGGCCACCTGGCGATTAAAGATCCAGATCTTTTCCGACCAGTCTTTTCCCGTTCCATAGAGAGCTTCACACTTCTCGCACTGACATTCGCGGAAACCATCCGGTTGGCCGAGGTCGACACTGCTGAAGCCGCGATCGAAATGCGAGGCCAGATCGCGATAAATGAGTTCCTGCACGTCAGGATTCGACAGACAGTACTGGCCGTAGCCGCTGTTCGGTTGCAGACGCGAGTCGCCGATCAGCGCGAAGTACTCGGGATGCTCGGCGAACAACTCCGCTGGTACGGCTCGCTCCCAGGTATGACTGCCGAACTGTTCGTCGACACGCGGGAAGCGATTATGGGCCAGGTCGTAGAATGACCCGCCCGCAGGATGAGACGTGTTGACTCGCAGTAACGGCGTCTTCATCACGTTCAGCGAGTCCGGAACGGTAATTGTTGGCATTGGCAGAAATTCGATCGCCGGTGAGTTCCGCAGGTCGATCCTCGCCGCGCCACTGACTGGTGTGTACCCCTGCATTTCCGGATACAGAAAACGCACGCCCATGAATTCACGCAGGAAGTCCACCGTGGCCTTGGCTGTGCCGACACGATCCCAGTTCGGCCGCCGTCGATCGGCCGTCGGTGCTTTGGCGGGATGATCGTGACCGGCAATGATCACGTCCTTCCCCACAACGCGAAGCACGTAACTCCATTCTCGGAGGCTGGTCACATCCACGCCGTGTTGTTGAGCGAACCGAGTATTGCCAAGCATCAGAGCAGGCTTCGTCGTGTCACGCTGAGTTTCGGTGACAATGCTGACATCGACTCCGTTCGCCATGAATGCGGTCTGAATCAGTCGAGCCGTCTGATTCAGACACTCCGTCAGCTCAGGAGTTTCCAGCTTATCCGGCAGGACGATCTGGTAGTCGGACTTGCCTTCACTCAACAGCGTTACGTCAGCACCGCAGACGGAATCGGACGACATGAACAACAGGGCGATAAGGAGTGCGAGATTGAGTTTCATGGCCTGGAGTCATCCTTTGAGATTTGGAGTCACATCAGTCGGAGTGCTCTGTAGGACTTCGCAGTCCACAGCAATATCGCCAGATTCCAGTCATCAGCCACCGGGCCCTGGACCTGGTTTGTTTTTGGCGGGTCACTGGTGCGAACTGGACGCTAACGCGTTCCTGCTGATTAGATCAAATTAGATTAAAGATTCATGGCTGTTCAACCCATTCGAGATTAAACCGCGCACAGTCGATCGAGTCCGCGCGTTCATAAAGGCAGAGCACGGTCCCGTCGGGCAGTACGGCGAGATCAGAGTAAGCCGCTTTGCCGGGATCCAGCACTTTGTTGATGGGCCACGTTTTGCCATCGTCGCGGCTAAGCTTGATGCAGAGATTCTCCCTCTTGCCGCGTCCGGCGGGGATGAACTTTCCTTCTTTGTCGAGCGGCAGCGTGTGAGGATTGGAGAACAACAGAACGCCGGTCGGATGTCTCACGATGCTCGCCATGCAAATTGGTTCCCAGAGCTGATCGTGAAACTCGGGCTTCGTCCAGTCCGTGGCTCCATCGGCGCTCGTGGTGATGATCTTGCGGCTGGCCTTCGAAACGCTGCGTGAGACCAGCATCACTCGGCCATCGGACAGTTCCGTGATCATCGTTTCATTCGGATCACCGAGGTCACCTTCATTCGGCAGACAAAGTTCGCCGGCTTTCCAGGTCCTGCCATGATCATCGCTGTAAATCGTTGCAGCGGCTGAGGGTTTGTGATCGCCGTCATTGCCATAGGCCAGCCAGATCGGCACGACAAGACGACCGCTCTTCAATTGAATGCCGTGGCCTGGCCCTGTGGCGATAACCTTCCAGTCATAATTCTTGCGGAAGGGCTCAAAGCTGGCCGTGATCTCCACAGGCTGGCTCCAGGTAACGCCATCATCCGTGCTCCGCATCGAGAAGCAGCGGGCGTAGTTTATGCAGTAGAGAAACTCAATCGCACCCGTCTCACGGTCTACGATCGCGACAGGATTGTTCACCGTCTGTTCTTTGGAGCCAGCAGAGTCTTTTCGGTGCGGATTTCCTTCGATACGATCTGCCTGATGAGCAATATGCTGCGCAGGCAGCCACGTCTTTCCACGATCTGTCGAACGGCACAGATGCACTTCGATCTCGCCCCAGTCTTTGCTGTCGTTTTTCCGTGCCTCGCAATAGGCAAGCACTGTGCCCTTCATCGTGACGACAATCCCCGGAATGCGATACCGCGCGATACCATTCAAGCCCGGCGGGAACACCTCGGACTTTTCAAGTAAAGGCTCGGCCGCATGCAGAACTGTCAACGGAATCAGGAGCAGAGTCGTGATGAGTGTCAGGATTGGTTTCATAGGCGTTTAGCGACGCTCCTGGTAAGACTTCAACCGGCTGGCTGAACAGAAACAAGATGCACCATAACCTTTGCCTTGCTTTTGGTGGAGTCTTTCCCATTGGCAACGATCTTCACGGGTTTGTCCAGGTGAGGTTCGATGGCGCTGGCAAGCTCCTTGATCACGTAATAGATCTGGCCGCGCGACTTATCGGTGAAGATGATTCCGCGCTCTGACGACTTGCTGAAAGTGCCAGTGGTTTGCAGACGCCCTGCGGCGGCCGGGGTATTGGGATTGGCTTTGAGCTTTTCGACTTCTCCATACGCGGTCGACTGCTGAGGCTATATCAGATCCTTTAAATGGAAATGATGTTTGCCCAGTTTGCCGCCGTAATTTCCGGCAGTGATTCGCAGAATGTTCTTTGACGCTGCGGATGCATGAAGTCCGCGTTTCATCGCTGACTGAACGGCTTCAAACGAGAGCCCGTCGATCACGATTTCATAAACGGCCTGACAGCCTTTGGGCAGCTCCGTCTTCGTGACGCCCCGCAATGTTGGGCAATAGGCGTCGTTTGTACTGGCTTTCAGCTTGGGATACCGAGAACCCACTTTGCTGCCTGAGCGAACGATGCCACCAGGAAACGGCAAGGCAACATCAGTGCCTTTTCCAATTGCTTCGACAGCGGCCTCTGCTGCCAACAAGGCTGATGACGAATCCGTTCCGCAGATCAAAAGGTTTCCACCCGCGACGCCGGTGACCGTGCCAAAGTAGTCTTCGCACACAAACTCCCCGTCCATCGTCGGAATGCGCCAGAAACGACGGTGATCATATTTCTTCGCGACCTGAAAGCCGTCGCCGAAGTAACGAATACCACCTCCGATGCGAATCTGCTTTTCCTTCGGGCAATCCAGAATGCCGTTGTAACACGCTGTTGTTGGGCAGGTCAAAATACATTGTCCGACGCGTCCCTGCAGAGCTTTCCCAAGGGCTTCCGTTCCGAAACCAAACACCAGCACAGAAACTCCGGGCCGCAGGTCCGGAGTTTCTTCGGCCGTGAGCGTTCTTTCAATCGCCGCTTCCACGTCGCAGGCAATGACGCTGGTCGCATTCCCACACAGCACGGTCGCCCCGGTGATCGCCCATTTCAGGCTGTCGGCCGTAATGATCAGTCGCGCAGCCTTGATGGGAAAAGCTTCTGCAAACGTATCGATAATCTCCACGCCGTGCAGTTGCAAAGTTGCTGCTGGAACCTCGGACATTAAACAAACTCTTTGTTGACAGTCTTTTCGTTGACAGTTGTGGTGACCGGCGCTGCGCTCGTCTCACCCCGAAATAATCTTCGTTGACACAACTCATTCCATCTTTGAAATCACCGGGGCGGAATGATGCACGATTCCGTGAGATAACTCAGATCCACCGGGTAGTTTCTCCACTGGATGGAATAGTATTTTTCGAACCATTCTTTGATGTCCGGTTCGACTTCGATATCGTAGTTCGGGCTGACATGGAGTGTCTTTCCGATCAGAGTTTTGCGGATCTCACCCTGTTCCACAAGCACCTCGCCGGATTTGATCACCACACGCGGCATTTCGAACATGATTTCTTTGTTCTCATGCGGCGTATAGATCGTAATATCCGCATCCGCGCCGGGACCCAGATGACCTTTATCTTTCAGTCCCAGAATGCGTGCGGGGCCTGCGCGAGTGATAATCGCGATCTCGTTGAGCGTGTACTGACGTTCGATATCCCACAACGAGGATCGCTGCAGAATCTCGGGCGGACATGTCTTCAGGACGTCGCGTCGATAAGTGCGGTCCATCAGAAACCGAATGATCTGAGGATACGCCAGGAACGAACCGCCGTTCGGATGGTCGGTGCTCATGACGACTCGCCAGGGATCATTCACCAGCAGGTACCATTCCAGCCCAATCGCCCATTGCAGCGAATGCACGAGGGATTTGTTGCGATACTTGATCGGAGTAATCCCGCAACCGGACTCCATTTCCGTGTCGCTGCTGAACCATTTGCCACCGTAGACCTTGGACAGGAAGTATCCCAAAGGCCCGTCGCCAGTCATGCTGGTTGTAGATCCGAACAGCACTTGCCCGACGTCAACGGTGATATTCGGATGAGAATTCACATAGTCGACCAGCGGCAGCACTTTGCTGTTAAACGTATTCTCGTCGCCGTCGCCGCCGCCGTAACTGTGGAACTGAATATGAGTAATATGGCCGCGATGCCCTTCGAGAGCTCGCATAGTCTCCAAAGTCGTTTCCCAGTTGCCGGGCATTCCCAGATTATTGCAATGAATATGGACCGGGTGAGGCAGGCCCAGTTCTCCGGCCGCCTGAGCAACTCCGCGGACGATCTGTCGAGGAGTGACGCGGAAGTGGTCAACTTCCGAGTCCAGCCCACTGACGTTTCCGGCCTGCTTTGTTTTCCAGACTTCCACGCCACCGGGATTGACCAGCTTTGGAGCGAACCCTTTGCTGGCCGACAACAGCCAGCCAATAAAGGCTTTCAGCTTTTGCGGTTCATTCTTCTGCAGGGACTGCATCACATAGTGATTGTTCCCCATCAGCACATAGATGCCCTTATCCAGGCATGGAGTATCTTCAAATTCCTCGTGAGCATGGCGAGCTCCCAAAGGAGGAACAGCCGCATCGAACGCTGTCGTATAGCCCAGCGCGGCGTATTTGTAGCCTGTGGCGAAGGTGCTGGGGACGCTTCCCATCGATCCGCTATGAGTCACGTTCGTGCGAGGCATCTGTTCGCCGCGGCGTTTCTCTTCAGGTCGCATCTTGCGAGCCACGTTCACCTTGGGGCCGGCGATATGGCAATGCATATCAATGCCGCCGGGCATGACGACCAATCCGGCTGCATCAATGGTTCGCGAAGGACGAACCGTGGAGTCAGTTGGAGCGGCAACAATGCGACCGTTCAGGATCCACAGATCACGAACTTCTCCATCGATACCGTTAGCGGGATCGTAAACCGTGCCTTGTGAAATCTTGATATAGTCGGGTGAAGCCATTGGTGGTGGGATTTTTCATGCGGAGATTCACGCGGCACTGGTCAGGTTAAAATGCCGGGCGAATCATTTTTTCGAAAAGATCGTTCCGTCGTCGCCACCGGTGTCGTCCAGTCTTCTTGACGACAAGCACCGGTGACTAGCGCCAATCCGCTCACTAATGTGATGATTCTGTCACGCCGTTGATCTTCTTGACTCGCTCTTCAATTGCTGTCAGCACCTCATAATCGCTGGGATGAGGCGAGGGAAACGCCGGTCGAAGCGGAATGGGCACGTCATCCATGCGATAAACGGTGCCTCCTGTGTTGATCCCATAGGTCGCAACAGTAAACGCCACCGCGGCGGCACGAGTCGTCGGGGTTTCTTTGGTGTCGAGTGCGATGTACGGGATCTTTGCCAGATGTTCTCGAGCGGGTTGGGAAAAATTGGCCATCGGATCGCAGGCAATCATCATCCCGCAGTCCGCTTCCTGATTCGCCAGAGTATCCGACGTCGTGTACTCGCCAGGATTAAATCGCGGATAACCTCGCGCATGATTCACGCCGAATGGATAACCGGTTCGCCAGGAGACCACATTGTCTGCACCGGAAACATTGCCGTGACCACGATTGGCTTTGGCCACGAAGCGTGTGTGTGCATTCATGTCGCGAGTCAGAGCCAGCAGAGCTTCCGTATTGGCATGTTTGCCCCTGGTCATCGTGAGGCCCATGCCGAAGAAGATGACCCCAAACTTGCAGGCCTTCATGCGATCCATCAGATCCTGCCACACGGAGAACTCAACGCCAGTCTCACGCTCCACCACTTCCGGATCGAGCTCAATCCCTTTGGCCATCGCTCTCAATGTCCACAACGCTTCGAAGTCACGTTTAGGTTTGATCTGAATAAAGATGTCAGCCGCCTTCGCGCTCTTTGTCTTGCGGACATCGATGATGACACACGTTCGATCTTTGCGACCGTTCGGAACAAACATGCCTTTCGGCATCAGGCTGTAGCGAGTGAAATGGCGAGGATGACTTTCGGCCGGATTCGCGCCCCAGAAAATAATCATGTCGCCGCGATTGGTCACTTCACCCAGAGAACAGGTGACTTCGCCAACGCCCTGAAACGCCATCCCGGAAGGACCGTGACAGACGCTGGTTGTCGTGTCGATCGTCCCATTGATCCAGTCTGCAATGCTGACGGCCACGCGCTGGGCTTCGCAGGGCGAATCACTGAGCCCGTAAACGATCGGATTCTTACCACTGGTCAGAATCTGCGCGGCTCGATCATAGCCTTCTTCCAGAGTCGCGGGGCGGCCTTCGATTGTGCAACTGGGGCGATCTTCCACACTATGATTCAGAAACCACGCTTTACCAAGAACGCAGGCCCGCTTGGCTTCAACAATGTGATCATCTTTAACTGACAGATCAATGTCATCGCAAACACAGCCACAGAAGGTACAGGTGGCATCCTGAATAACTTTCAGCTCGCCCGGAATACTGCGAGTTGGTGCATGCACTTGTGTGGAGGCACTTGTCATGAATCATTCTTTCAAAACGCAACAGCTTCGATTTTCATGGGTAGCCCGCAGAACTCTCGTACACTGTACCGCGAGGACAAAGAAACTACCACATCCAACGCAGAAAAGACGGCCCGAGGAGGGCTTGTTTCGATCAGGGTTGCCGGGAGCAGGCAACAGCATCCCACAGTATCTTGTGGTTGCTTGGGGAATTGGGTCCTGGCCACGGCAGAAAGTGCCGCTGAGGTTCTCCGATCGTGACGGATTTTCCGTGGATTCCTCAGGAGACGGCCATCAACGTAGACTCGACTTTCGAACTCTGTTAACTTCCGACCTCCCGGCGTCGAAGCCTTTGAATGGCGAGATCGTTGGTGATCACTGCAGCGAACACAATGAGGTGTTCCGCAAGCGGTCTTGAGGCGATTGAGCGGTCGCTGCAAGCTGAGAAAGGTTGACTCCTGATCAGGATCCGGGCGCGTGAAGTTTTTGGCGTTCTCATCGGCATGGAGGCCGCAATGGGATTGAAGCGAACGAATCAACAACCAGCAGCAAATGCGACGGCCCCGGTTCCGGATGCCATGCGAACTCAGATTCGCTGGCTCATCCGACGGGATATGGATGAAGTTTTATCCATCGAGCGCGGCAGCTTCCAGTTCCCGTGGACCGAAGAAGAGTTTCTGTGCTGCCTGCGTCAACGCAACTGCATAGGTACGGTCGCTGAACTGGATCACAAGATTGTGGGATTCATGATTTATGAACTCCACAAGTCCATGCTGCGGATCCTGAACTTTGCGGTCGCACCGGAAGTGCGACGCGGCGGTATCGGTCGACAGATGGTCCAACGACTTGTCGACAAGTTGTCTCAGCAGCGTCGTCGAGAGATCGTTCTGGAAGTTCGTGAAACGAACGTTCCGGCACAGCTGTTCTTTGCCAACAGTGGCTTCCGCGCTGTGACGGTTCTTCGTAAGCATTACGATGACACCTGCGAAGATGCCTATTACATGAGGTATTGCCTGACGGAAGATACGACCATTCCGTTCATTCCTCACAACCGCATTTCGGAATACGACGCCGCCTGAACAGCGTTGTCTATCGTTGAAAAATCCTGATCCTGCCGAATGCTCGGCAGGATTTTTTATGCGCGCGTGCGATGGCCCGTGACCGAATGTGATCCTGCGAGGGCTGATGGTGTCGGGCTGTGGTGCATTGTTGCCGACAGCATTGACCAGTCAGCAGAACCGGGGATGATTCCATTGGCTCCTCACGAATCTCCAGTGCCGCAAGACTCTGCACGGCCGTTCGCTGAGTATTGATGGTCACTCGATGACGTTGCCCGGACGGCGAAGTCAGTACTGACGTCAACACACTGTCAGCGTCCATCACGGTCTGGACATCCCAGTTCTGATAGCGTCGAGAGAACTCTGTGGCTTCCTGAATGAGATTGCGAAAGCCTGATTCAAAGCCTTCCTTCTGTCGCCACACTTCGGAATTGTGATCAAAGAAAGAAACCGTTTCGGCCCCGGACAGCATCGCCTGGTAAGTCATGACTCGCAGTTCGGCAATTTCGGGAAGTTGATTTTTCGGTGGCAGAATCCAGGTTTGCAGAATCACAACCAGGGGCAGGTCTCGTCCCGCGAGTTCCATGGGGCGCTGCGTGCGACGAATCATAAAGAATACATCGTCCAGCGGACCTTCGCCCAGATCCGGGTACGGCATGATCCGCATCACGTCGGCGGCTTCATAAAGGAACGAGAAATACTCGTAGTGCTGATCCGTCCATTCCGCCAGTGGCCCCCAATGAGAAATCTCCAGCCGCGTCCCGGCCAGATCCTTCTGAAACTCCGGCCGTAGCTTCTCATAGACGTCGATGTAGTAGCCGAACGGAGTGTCCGGAGCGTTTCGTTCGGGTTCATCCATGATGCTGAAGCCAATCAACAGGGATCGATCCACTGACTTCGCGCGTTCAGTCGCGGCCGTGATTTCTTCAGGTTTCGTGTCCTGATTCCACCAATGAGCCAACACGAATGGCAGACCAACATCAGTCGCGGCTTGATGGAGATTCGGGCGATCCAGCATCACCTGCGTGAACCCCATCTCTTTGAGCTCTCGAACGGCCTGCTCGTCCCGCGGACTGTACATTTCGAATCGCTGAGCAACACGAGTTTGAATCGGTACATTCACATAGCGAGCATTCGCAGCACGGCGTTGCTGTACGGGGTCTGTGATCACCGGTGCGACATCCGATTCTTCGACTGGTTCTGTCGCAGTTTCTGTCGCAGGTTCTGCAGCAGGTTCATCGCCCCACAGACTGAGCGGTGTTGCTGAAGCCAACGCCATCAGGATCAAGACAGATAAACATCGCGGCCGCATCGTCGCATCTCTCGGATTTCAGGGCGAACGCCCAATAGAAAAACACCGTTTCAGTCCTGGACGCCAGGGCTTCGTTATGGTTCGATTTTGGGGTTCATCGTGGGCAAGACTGCAAGTCCCGTTGGAAAAACAGGCCCACGAGCGGTTGTAGCCTCGTTCATTACCCCGGATTTTCAATCTGGACAAGGCACTAAGTTCATACCGTGCAGGGAATTCGTCCTGATTCCGAATGTGGCATTACTCAGACCCCGATTGCATCGGATGGCTGCCTGTGGTGAAATCCCACTCCCTCGGTTTGAGGTGTTGCTGAAGTTTGTGAGTTTTCAACCGTTTATCAAAAAGCTGTTTTACCATGGATCCTGAGTTTCGCGCGGACTGCAATGAATTACTGAAGCGTATCGTTCACCTTCGAGACTGTCTTTGACCTGGCTGGCAAGACGACCCGCATCGAAGAGATTAACGACCGAATGTCTGCCAGCGACTTCTGGTCCGACCAGGAGCGCGCCAGAACGCAGATGGACGAACTGCGAAAGCTGAAGGGCACCGTGGGGCCTCTGCAAAAGCTGTCCAGCAGTGGCGACGACATGCTGGTGCTGATGGAATTTGCAGAAGACGACGATTCCGGTGAAAGCGAAGCTGAGCTGAAAGCTCTGGTGGAACCGCTGGCTGCAGAAATTGACCGTGTCGAACTGCAGGCGACAATGGCCAATCCCGAGGATGTTTGTTCAGCCTATCTGACTGTGCAGGCCGGAGAAGGCGGAACCGATTCGGCCGACTGGGCTCAAATGCTGCTACGGATGTATGCGCGCTGGGCAGAACGCAGCGGCTTCAAAATCGAAGAGATTGACTTGTCACCGGGCGAAGAAGCCGGAATTCGAAACGCCACGATTCTGATCACAGGCGATTTCGTCTATGGATATCTTCGTGGTGAAACGGGCAATCATCGCCTGATTCGCATCAGTCCGTTCGACTCGGCCGGACGTCGTCACACCGCATTCGCGGCTGTCGACGTGGTTCCGGAAATCGACGACGAGGTCAACATCGATATCAATTGGGAAAAGGATATCAAAGAAGACACTTATCGATCCAGCGGAGCGGGCGGACAGCACGTTAATAAAACGGACTCGGCTGTACGACTCACCCATATTCCGACCGGTGTTGTCGCGGCCTGCCAGAACGAACGCAGTCAGCACAAGAATCGAGCCACCGCGAGGAAGATGCTGACCGCAAAACTGTTTCAAATTGAAATCGAAAAACGCGAAGCCGAAGTTTCCGCCCGACGCGGTGAGAAATCAAAAATCGGATTCGGCGGTCAGACGATTCGAAACTACGTTCTGCATCCGGATCAGTTCGTGAAGGATACTCGCACCGGAACAAAGGTCGGGAATCCTCAACCAGTTCTGGATGGTGATCTCGATTTGTTCCTGGAGTCGTACCTGCGCTGGACGCTCAACGAACAGGTGGCTTCGCCCACGGATCTGGAGTAGTGCTCAAACGAAGTCTTTCGCCACCTCGTTGATCGCACCGTGGATGGAATCGTTTATCGCCCAACCCGAGGCGCCGGCTATGAACAACGGCCGGTGGCTGCGGCCGGGCGGTAGAGAGGTGGGGCGCATTATGGGATCTGGATCAACATCTGCTTCTTTGCTCTCATGTGTCTCGACTTTTCGCGACATCGACTAAAACTCTGGATCGGTGATATGAACTCACGCTCACGAAATCTGTTGGCGGGTCTTGCGGTTGTGCTGATCTTTGGATGCGGTCCGGCATCGAATGAACAGTCTTCCACAGCGACGACCGAAGGAACCGCGGTCGTTGATGGTAAGTTGACAGGTTCTGCAAAGATACCCATCGCTGAACGTCCCAAACAGGACAGTGCGGCGGCGACGGTTCAAGCAGTTGAGTTCGTCGCTCCGCCATTGACGGCCGAGGAAATCAAACAGGGCTGGATCAGTCTGTTTGACGGAAAGTCACTTTTCGGGTGGGACGTTCCAACGGTCTCCAACTGGCATGTGGAAGGCGACGCGATCGTTGTTGACAGCGGCGAGAAGAGCCTGCTGTTGACCCCGTACGATCTGGATGACTTCGAACTTCGCTGCGATTTTCATTTGTCTGCCGGTGGCAACAGCGGGCTCTTCCTGCGAACGGCTTTGAATGCCGCCAATCCGGCAACAGACACCTATGAACTCAACATCTGCGACAGCCATCCGACTCACAAAACCGGCAGCCTGGTCGCTCGTCATATCGCCGAGAACGTCCCGGCTGTTGAAGGCGCGTGGCATAGTTTTCGAGTGCTCTGCGAGGGCCCGCGCATTCAGGTTTGGCTCGACGCCCAGCAGATCGTGGACTTCACGGATACATCCGAGGCGGTGCGTCTCACAGGACGACTCGGGCTGCAGATGAATCAGGGACGGGCGGCTTATCGAAATGTTTGTGTTCGCCCTCTGAAGTTTCGTCCGCTGCTGAATGGACAGGACACAACCGGCTGGCGAGCAGTGCCGGGGTCGAAAAGTGAGTTTGCCGTGAAAGAGGGACTCTTGCATGTTTCCAATGGTCCGGGATTTCTGGAAACTGAAGAGACGTTTTCTGACTTTGCGATGAAAGTGGAAGCTCGCATTAACGGCGATGGCCTGAACAGCGGTGTCTTCTTTCGAGCACAGCCGGGGACCGAAGCGGCCCCTTCACACGGGTACGAAATGCAGTTGCACAATGGGATCAAAGAAGGAGACCGTTCAAAGCCGGCAGATTCCGGAACGGGTGCCATCTTCCGTCGCGTGGCGGCACGCTATGTCCCGGCGAACGATCGAGAATTCCTGACGGCTGTGTTGATCGCTCAGGGTGATCGTTTCGCTTCATGGGTGAACGGTTATCAGGTCGTGAACTGGCAGGATACTCGCGAACCAAACCCGAATCCGCGTGCGGGCAAACGACTGGACGCCGGACACCTCAGTCTGCAGGGGCATGATCCAACGACCGATCTGGACTTCAAAGCGGTTGATGTTCACACATTCTCCGGAGCAGATTTACCTGCTGCTGCCCCTGCAAAGTAACTCATGTTTCCTCGCTTCGAATACCTGACGGAAGAACGCTTCGACGCGAACTGCGAGAAACTAGCGCAGTTCGGAATCGCGGATCCTCCCTCCGGAGTCCGGATTCTGCAACGGCTGAGAGATGCGTGGCTGGCTTCGGAAGGCTATCAAGCGTCGAAAAGAGCTGATTCGAAAACTCCGTCCGCCGCGCCGATATGGTACGAAACGCTGGAGCGAGTTGTCCGCGAGGCTCCTTTGCGGGGTGTCGTGCTGAATGTTGTGGATCAGTATGTTCGTAATGCGACCGAACAACTGGATGCCTTTGCGTTGTTTGAGCAGTCGCGACGCTCGCTGGAGATTCTGGCCCGACTGGCCTGCGGGAGCCCGTTTCTCACTCAGATTCTTCTGGCGGATCCGTCATGGTTAACCAACATGACGCTGCACGGTCGAACCGCAGAAATGAAGTCACGGGAACAGTTTGTTTCCGAAGCGATGGCAGTCGCCGACCAGCACCCCCGCCGAACAGCGCGTCTGACGGAATTGCGTCGATATCAGCGTCGGCAGCTTCTGCGAATCGGGATGTGCGACGCGTTCGGATTGCTGGACCTGCGATTCGTGACACTACAGCTTTCGCTTCTGGCTGACGCGATGGCTCAGTGTTGCCTGAATATCGCTTATGCCGAAGTCAAAAAGTCCGACTGTCGTCTCGCGATTATTGCTCTCGGCAAGCATGGGGGCGAAGAACTCAATTACAGCTCTGATATCGATCTGGTGCTGATCACCGATCGCGACACGTCAGAGGTTCAACGAATCGCTCGACTGACAATCGATGGCCTGGCTGAGAACGTTCCTCCCGGGTTTCTTTATCGCGTCGACCTGCGATTGCGTCCCTGGGGAGAAGCCGGACCACTGGTCAGCACAATTGATTCTTACGCTGACTATCTGCTGCACGATGCTGCGATCTGGGAGAAACAGGCGATGCTGAAAGCTCGTCTGGTCGCGGGCGATCTGACGATCGGTCAGCAGTTTCTGCGGACGATGGAGCCTCTGTTGTTTTCCGGCACGGCGGCTCAGGTTCGCAGCAGTATTCAGCAGATGAAAGAGAAAATCGAATACCGTCTGCGTCAGCGTGGCAAACTGAATTCAGAAGTCAAACTGGGAATTGGATCGATTCGCGATGTTGAGTTCCTCGTGCAGAGTCTGCAGTTGATTCACGGGGAGAAGGAACCTCGAATCCTCAGCTTCAACACGCTCGACTCACTGGTGCGACTGGCGGAGTTTGGTCTCATTACTGCCGCGTGGTATCGTCAACTGCGAGCCGGCTACGTCTTTCTTCGCACCGTGGAGCATTCTCTTCAGTTGCTCCATAACCAGCAAACTCACGAACTTCCTGAAGATCGCCGCCAGCTCGAATGGCTGGCTCATCGACTCGACTATCCCGATGCTGACACACTCATGCGTCGTTTCGACGAACACCGCCAGGCCGTCCGGGCGATCTTCGATGAATGCCTGCATGGCGAACGATTGCAGGATATCACGGTACAGTCTGCCGAATCACGGATTGTCGGCGAGTTGATGCCGGTTCCGGCGAACCCCAAGCCTTTGACCGATCGTCAGCGTCTTCATCGCCTGGAAACTCTGGCGGCGATTTTTCAACGTCTGGATAATGGAGAGTCGGCCGTCGTGACCAGTCAGCAGGTTTCTGAAACTGATGACGAGTTATGGGAACTGACGATTGCCGGGATTGAGTTCTCCGGGTGGCTGGGAACTATTTGTGGACTGCTTTCCATCTGTCGTCTCGACATTCGTCGCGGAGATGCCGTGACGGGTGAAGGCGTGAACGGCTTTGGTGATCGTTGCGTCAGTGGCAAGTTTCTTGCCTGCTTTGATGTGCGTCTGGATCGTTCAGTTGTTCCAATGGCTGTGAATGCGAGTGCTGAAGAGCTGGCTTTGTCACTGCAGGAGGAGATCTCCCGGCTTGGCCAACTCTCACGGGCCGGACGAATAGACGAAGTCCGAAGTGAATTGCTGGCACGCTTCTGTGACGCTGTTCCGGATCAGGCAGAACGCGAATCTGGTTCTGACGATGTTGAAGTGGAACTGGTTCGTTTGCCGGGTTCGGTTTTGACACAGATGAATATCACCGGAGCAGACTCATGGGGCTTCCTGTATGAACTGGCCAGTGCGTTGTCGCTAAGTCGTTTTCGCGTCCGTCGCGCCATTATTGATGCAGAAGGAGATCGTGTTCGAGATGTCCTGTATGTGCGCGAACGTAACGGTCGACCAATTGAAAGCGAAGAACGACTGCAGGAGCTGCAGCTTGCGGCAACGTTGATCAAGCAGTTTACTCACTGGCTGCCTTCGACCAGCGACCCTCACCATGCTCAGGCTCGATTTCGCGAATTGGTTTCACGATTACAGCCAGCTTCGGCATGGCCTGATAACATGCAGTCGTTGCTGCGCCCCAACGTTCTGCATGCCGTCGCGCGAGTTCTGGGGATCAGTCAGTATCTGTGGGAAACCTTCCTGCAGTCGCGACATCAGGAGCTTTTTCCCCTGCTGGCCAACGCGGAGGCCCTGGGGATTCGTGAATGTCGTGAATCGCTGTCTCTGGAGCTGGACGAAGTCATCAGCCATGCCACAACGGATGACATGGCCTGGGCGACTCTGAACAACTTCAAGGATCGCCATCTGTTTCGCATCGATATGCGTCACGTGCTAGGCCATTGCCGACCTTTTGGCGCGTTTTCGGAAGAGATTACGGAGCTGGCGGAGATTGTGGTTTGTCGCGGTCTGGAAGTTTCCTGGCAGCGACTGGTTCGTGATCACGGAGTTCCAAAGGGCGAAGACGGAGTAACCGATTGTCGTTGGACCGTGGCTGGGCTGGGCAAGTTTGGCGGCGTCGAAATGGGATTCGCCTCGGACATTGAGCTGATTTTGATCTACGAATCCCCCGGCCGTACCTCGGGCCACGACAGTATTTCCAATTCAGTCTTCTTCGATCAAATGGTCGGCGGAGTCGCGACCGGCATTCGTGCAGCTCAGAACGGCATTTTTCATGTCGACCTGCGCATGAGACCATTCGGTCAGGCCGGTTCGTGTGCCGTGGCACTGATGGACTTTTCAAATTACTACGGAATGGATGGCCCCGCATGGCCATATGAACGTCAGGCGATGGTGAAGTTCCGATGCTTTGCGGGTGACAGGGACTTTGGCCAGACTGTGACTCACGCCTGTCACACGGCAATCTACTCTGCTGGCTGGTTTGATTTTTCTTCGATGCGGGCAATGCGGGAGCGTCAGGTTCGTCAACTGGTTCGTGGCGGTTCGATCAACGCAAAGCTCAGCGATGGCGGCATTGTGGACTGCGAGTATGCTCTGCAGGCGCTGCAGCTGACGTTTGGCCGCGATCTCCTGACGCTGCGACATCCGAATACGCTGATGGTTTTGCACGAGGCGTCGCGACTCAGTCTGATTCGCCCGCAGGATAAGGACACGATCGAAGGCGCTTACGTGTTTCTGCGCGAGCTGATCGACTGCCTGCGCATGGTTCGTGGCAACGCGCGAGATTTGACCGTGCCTCCTCAGGGCAGTCATGACTGGCATCAGCTTTCCCGGCGAATGCGATCGATTCATGATTCGAGGATTGCGTTGGAACGCATTGAAGAACAGATGCAGCTCGTACGGGAGTTTTCGCATACGATCGAACAGCATTGCCGAAAAATGCGGCATCACAAGGAGCGGCGTGTTCAATCGGAGTCGTGACACGAATCGTACCGTGCCGAAAGCCGCGGCGCTTCCGGCACGCTCCCGGAACGCCTTCAACACCGAAGGGTTTACCGCGGCAGTTCACAGGCATTTCTACCACTTTCATCAGTGTTACCCTGGCTGAGGCCGCGCCCCGCGACCTGGTCCGCGATTGTCAGGTTCTTCAGGAGTGTGCCCGACGATGATTTCTTGCCTCGACTAAGGCAGCGGCAAAGAAATAAGAGACCAGCTCGGCGAGCGGCGCGGTGTGAACCGGCCTGTAGAACGGCATACCGGTCGGCTAACGCCAACCGCTCGCCATGAGTTGGTGGGTAGGTTATTTGTTCGCTGGGGCGTTAGGTGCATGCGAAGATACTATGCAGCCTGCAATACTCACCAAAGTACAGACAAGGTTCGCCTTGCGGCGAAAGTCCTTTCCGGCAGGACCTACTTCGACAACCATTGGCGACTAGACCATTGAAACGTCAGAGTCCTGAAAAGAAACGGCTGATTCAGCAATGAACTCGCCCCTCTTCCAGTCAATCAGCATGATGTGAACCCCGCCGCAAACAGAAAGAGCCGTTCGTATCCCGTTCTTTTCCTGCGTCGTCCCTTAGCGTTGACTTCAGTCTGCGTTGCGTTCCCACCGGCTAACCCGGAACCGGCATGAGCCACGAAGATCCTGCGCGTAACTCACAAGCCCTCCACGTGCGACGTCAAAACAACAACCGTCTCAACGAATCGCTCGCCAAAAAAAACGTCAACCAGCTGGCGGAGGTGGCGAGGATTGAAGCGGTGAGCATTGTGATCACAATCTCGGAGATTTGCAGCGTGGCGATCGTCATACGACTGCATCCAAGGCGGAACATGGTCATCATCTCGGCGGCCCGCAGTCGCATTGACAGCGATAACACCAGAGCCAGCAAGAGTCCCGTGACCACTGCTGCAGCAATTGAACACAGCCAGACCATCTGTTCAATGCGAAAAACAATGCTCAGAAGCTCCTCAATAACCTCCGGCGGCTTCAGGCATTGAGCTGTCGAGCTGGCCGATGAGTAACGACCCAGAATTCGCACGCGAGATTTCTCATCTTTCGGGACGACAATCACCGCGGTGAGCGGAAACGATTCCGGTTCGCCATGAAAATGGAATGAGTCGATATTTCCCGCAGTGATTTCAGTGAACGGCAGAACTCCGGCATTGGCAGTGACGGAAGTCTTGTCATCAGAATTCAGTAACAATGCAGGATCCGTCTGCGAATTGACTTCCTGATGTCCATGTCCAATCCCGGCAATCACCCACGCAGTCCGCACGTCGGTAAACACGGCCTCATCGTCGGGTGAATGCGATGGCTGCAGAACGCCCGTAACCTTCATTTTGAGCGGATAATCTCCGGCCAGATTAAACGCGTTCTGCGGCGCAGAAAGAATTGAATCGCCGGGCTTGAGCGACATCGCGGCGGCAACACGAGATCCCAGGACACAATCGCCCAGCAAGGACAACATTTCTCCCGACTGAATCTGCAGATCTCGAAATTCAAAGTACTCCGGAGATGTCCCGACGATGGGAGCCCCGTCAACTCCGGGCTGAGATTGTGTTCGAAATCGGACGTGCAACGGAATTGCGATCCCCAGATCCGACGAAGTCATTTCATCAACCTGTGCCATCGTGGTTTCGGCTGGCGGCACGGCTTCGAAATACAACGCGTGCAACGCCAGGTCGACTCGACTTCCCGGAGCTCCGGCGATTAATGGTGTCGCGGCCGCTCGAGCAGAGATTTCACTACGAAACTGATTCAGGACAAGATGTACGGTCACCGGCACCCAGATCGTGATCGCAAGGCTCAGCACAATGATCAGTGAACGACCACGATGCCACAGCAGGGATCGCCACGCGAGAAACAGGGCATGCTTCATGGATTGTGAACTTCAAGGTAACTGATGAACACTGGCGGTACCGTCTCCGTTTGCCACCACGACTCGACGTCCATCCGGAGCGAACTGAGCATAGTTGCCAACTCGCCCCACCCGCGTTTCATAAAGCAGACGCCCGTCAGCCGTGTTCCAGAGCTTCACTTGCCCCGAATACCCATAGGACAGGATCTGCTCCCCATTCGGGCTGAACGTCACGCAATGAATGTAGTCCGTGTGGCCGGTCAGCGTTCGCTGTTCTGTGCCCGTGATCATATCCAGCACATGAACTTTCCGATCGGCTCCGGCGGCCGCAATCAATGCTCCCTGTGGATGCACGGCGACGGAATACATGGTCGAAGGATACGTTATCAGCTGCTTCAATTGTCGACCTCCCACGATGTCCCACAGTCGCAGCGTTCCATCTGCTCCCGAGGACACAGCAAAGGTCTCATCAGGACTCATTGCAACTGCGTGCACTGGTCCGGTATGACCATTGAGCTGAAACTTCTGCTGACCGGTCAGCGTATCCCACACGCGCACGGTCTGGTCGGTGCTGCAGGAGATCACCGTCGAGCCATCTCGATTACTGTCGACACCATAGACCGGCCCGCCATGATTAAACTGTCGAAGTTGTTGCGGCCCGGCATAAGACCATTCATCAACTCGCCCGTTGGCCAGCGAAGTCCAGATTGATCGCCCGTCCGGCGAGAACAACAGGTCCGTGATGGCGGCTTCCGTCGTAAACTGCTGATGCAGGACAAGTTCAACGGGCGGCTGAACACCGGGCAATGACGGTCCGAGAACTCGCACGACATTGTCGGCTGTCGAGACAAGCAGGTTGCGATTATCGGCACTCCACGATGTCGCGGTGACAGGTGAACCGAAGGTCAACGTGAGCAAAACCTGTTCGCCGTTGTTGGAGTTCCAGAGCAGAACGTCACCCGAGTCAAATCCCGCTGCGACTTGCTGATTATCCGGTCGAATGGCCACCGTCATCGGTTTGCGATCACCCACTGCAAAGTTGCGATCGACGTTTCCGTTTGTCAGATTCGTCAAAACGACTTTACCATCAACTCCACACGTCAACGTCTGAGCCCCGCCATTGACCATGGCCAGATCCCGAATCGCCCCGGCATGCACTGGCAACGACCGAATCACCGACGTCTTCATCGTCTGCAATGTTTTGTCATCGCCCGTAGAAATCAGCGTCGCACTGTCATTGACATATCGAACCGACTGCACGGCAGTCCCCGGAGCATGTTCACGAAACGATTCCACGAATGTTCCGGTCGTGATATCGAACACTCGCACCAAACCATCGACGCATGCTGTGGCCACTCGGGTCGAATCGGCTGACACTGTCACCGATCGAACGGCCTGCGGATGTTCCAGAGAGAACGTGCGAACGGCGTCCGCCATCTTCCAGAGCTGCAGGGTCTTATCATCGCTCACCGCGCACAGCGTCTGGCCATTCGGAGTGACTGCAATTTCCGCAACCGACGCAGCAGATCCTTCAAAGGTTCTGACGATCGCTCCGTCGGTGAATGACCACAGACGAATCCTGCCGTCTGCTCCGGCCGCGAGTATCTGCGGCTGATTGGGGACAAACGCCACCGAGGTCGCTCCGCCAGGCATCTCATCCCACAGCCGCAACAACAATCGATGCGCCAGAGCCGCCTCGTTGGCTGCTCCGATTGCAATCACAGAACCCTGCTCTGCGGAAATCCAATCCGCGTCGAGACAGGGTGTCGCCAGAGAAATCTCTTCCTGCACACGGCCGGTTTCTACGGACATAATACGGACTCGCGGCTGACCGTCACAAATCAGCAGTTGTTTCCCTTCGCGGTCGAATTTCGCCGACGTCAAGCCAGCAATTGGCGGCAACGATTTCTGAAGAGTTCCATCACCAGCAAACACGTGAATGTGCCCGGCATCGCTGGTCGCCAGGAATCTCCCGCCGCCTGCTGCAACATCGAGGCGACGGATCGCGCCGGCTGGCGAATTAATCGCCGTTCCCGCCGTGCCGTCCCATTTGAGTCGCAGAATCTGAGCACCGCCCGCTGATACGACCAGAATTCCCTGATCCTGCGAGAGTCGCCGAAGCTGAGCCACTGCCGTGTTGTCGGGAACTTTGAATTCCCACTTTGGCTTTGGCGATTCTTCACCAGCGGCAGGCTTCTGTTTGGGAAGAGGCAACGTCCAGCTTCGGATCACGCCGTCGGCCGCCGCAGTGATCAGGCTGCTGCGATCCTGCGAAAACGCCAGACCTGAGATGGCGGCAGGATGGGCCGCGACAACCCCCTCGGCTGCTCCATTCGCAGAATTCCAGATCCAGACTGTTCCCTCCGCATCTCCGGTCGCCAACAGAGCATCGTCATCTCTCACTGCAACGGCTTTGACGGGCTGTGTATGGTTGCCCAGTTGCGCCACAGCGCCGCCGGATGCGTTCCAAAGTCGAGTTGTCATGTCATCGGAAAACGTTGCGGTCCATTGTCCACCGGCGGCACTCACGATACCTCGAATCGGCGCGGAGTGTCCTGGCATGGCGGTCGACGCAACCGGCGTCTTCCACAAACGAACGGTGCCATCTTTGCCAGCCGTTGCAAATCGCTGAGCATCCGAGAAGACGGCGGCATCAGTCACCGCACCATCATGCCCCGCGACACTTCCGAGAACCGTGCCATCGTTGAAGTTCGCGAGCCGCGTTTTCCCGTTGGTGGTGCTCATCAGGACAAACGCATTGTTGGGAGCCAGCGCAAGATCGCTCAGGGCGACTTCAGGTTTCGGAAACTCACGCAGCGTTTCTCCGGTCTGAAGATTTATCAGCCGTATTGATCCGGTCGCCGTCGTCATGATCGCCTGAGGCTGACCATTGACCAGTACAAGTTGCTGACCGGCCGCATCAGCAGTCGCCAGAACTTTGGGAAGCGTTGGCATCAGTTGCCAGACCCGGACCGAACCATCATCTCCAGCCGTGATCAACTGTTGATTGTTGGCAGAGAACCCCATGAACGTGAGATGCCCCGTATGGCCAGACCAGCGTCCGGTTGGCGTATCGAGATCCGGACTCCAGAGCAAGACTTGTCCTGATGCATCGGCCGAGGCGAAACAACCCCCATCATTGCGATAGGCCACCAGCTCCACTTCCGAAGCATGCGCCTGACGAATGGCTGCAGGCAAGATAGCTGCTCCGGGCGCGACGGGTGTGGTAACATCAATCAGCCGAACGAGCTTATCACCGGAACCAAGCAGCAGTGATTTTCCATCCGCCGAATAAGCCAGATCGGAAATCGCAACGCCGGGTTCTGTGAGTCGTCGAATCGGACGACTCAAGGGAATACTCCAGACTCGAAGAGTATTGTCCTGTGCTCCGGTTACCAGCGTTCTTCCATCAGCGCTGACGGACAGACAGTACAAAGGCCCCGTATGCTGGCCCCACGATTGAAGACTCTGCCCAGTTTTCACATCCCACAGTTTCGCAGTCAGATCGGAACTGGCCGTGACAACTCGATCGTTGTCCTCAGCAAACGCCGCCATCATCACCGCGCCATGATGGCCGCTGAAGTAGCCAGGCTCCTGCGCGAACAGGGTCGAGCTGAACGGCGAATATCCCGAAAGGCCGGATAAGGCAACCGCGATGAACAGCGGCAAAAAAATCGAGCACCAGATTCGAGCAGGTGATGGAAACATATCGTCTCTCTTTCGCTCAGAGTTCAAAACCTGGACAAGTCAGAGGCGACAGACGGCGTTTAACGCATTCTGTCGCCTCCTGGGAGAACCCGACTGCGACGTTAAATCTCAGCGCGGCTGATAAACAATGACTTTCGTCCCCGCGATGTCATCATGCAGGCATTTCCGACTTGCTCGAAAAATCATCAACGCATCAATCAGGGCAATTAAGTTCCCGACAATCGGGATCATTGCTAATAGCTGCATGGAAATATTCCGTTTTAGAAACAACGGCAGCAGTGGCACAAGCGCCCCTGTCTGAGCGTCCACGATCTGAGTGCCCACAGCCATTTTGCCAATGGTTTGTCCCTTCGTTGCCAGTAAGTAGCCGTGCAGAATCAGGAACCAGGCAATGGATAAGGGGACGATCATCAGCGTCATCATAAACGGGACTTCCGGTGCAGCACCTCCAGGTACTGCAACTACTGAACGCGCTGTCAGATAAAGCACAACAGCAATGAGCGGCAGCATCAACAACCCATCAATAAAAGCTCCACCGAACCGCTGGCCAAGAGTCGCCAGCGGTGGCCCGTTCGCCGAGTTCTCCACTGCAAATCCCGAAGTATCCGGCGCTGCGTACGGATTGAAGG
>JBIIIF010000295.1:0-8092 GCA_044235005.1 Planctomycetaceae bacterium
GGTTCGACGCGAAATCATGTGCGCGAGTGTCCAAGGCAGAACTCAATGCGATTCATCCTGAAAGGATGTCAGAGAGTAGCCGGCGGTCGCCGCCAGGCGCACCGCCGGTGATTGAACAGGAATAAGACTCATCCTGAAGGGATGACAGAAACCGAGGTTCTGGCACCCGTGTCAGGGTGCAATCGCAGGTTTTGACACGAACCGGTGGTTGCGCTCCGCTGACCAACCGGCTACCTTCTTGAACCGCTTTGCGGTGAATCGCAGCAAGCTTCATCGGAGTTCGAAAACTGCAGTGTCCCCTTGCTACGCGAGCTCGCGCACTTCATTTCGCGCAGAGCCATTTTTTTTCACCCATCTGAAATCTACCGACCGACGCGCCATTTCAGGCGTGCTGGAACCCATTCTTTCCAGCGGGCTGCCATGTCGACACAAGTAGCATCAGGCTTTGACGCACATGAAAAGCGAAATTAAAGTGTGACCTGGCGATCGGCACAACGGAGTATTCCCAGAGCATGCAAGATGGAACGGTCTCTGAAACCTCGCGTTCATCAACGTCGCTGTGTTCTGCTGACTTTGATGCTGATGCTGTTGTTTTGCGGCCCCATCAGCGGTGCGGATCTTTATCTTGTGACGCTGACGTACGATGGTGATCCACCGCCTCGCCAGACGTCGAATCACTTTGACTTCTCTTCGGAGAACGTTGTTGATGTTTTCCAACAGGGTTCTGTGGACGTCTTCGGAAAGATTCACGTCACGACACTGAAGGGAAACGCAGCAACTCGCAAAGCCCTGGCGGATAAGCTTTGGGAGATCCATAGAACGGCAAAGCCGGAAGACGTCCTGGTTTTCTATTACGGCTCCCACGGTGGCACATCCAGAAAAGATGGCTGGGGAGCAGGCTGCTCCGACGGTGCAATCTATGGTGGTGAGCTGCGCGAAGGATTCGGCCGCATGCCATGTCATGTGATCGCAGCAATCAGCACGTGTGGTTCAGGGGGATTCGGAAGACCGGGCGCCGAGGAGCATCCCGTGCCGGGCAACCTGACAGCGCTGTGCGCTTGCCGACGAAGAAAGTCCACCGGCTCCCAAATGGATATCGCTCTCTGCGAGGCTTTAACCGGGTTTGCTGATCGAGACAGGAATGGAGAGATCACTCTGCAGGAGGTGATCAATTACCCTCCCGAGCGTTATCGAGAGATGATGACCGATGAAGAACAAAGCCAAAACCCGGTTGAACTAATGCCGGTGATTGTTCCTGCCACAGACAAATCAACTGATATCGTTCTTGCTCGATCCCACCCGGATCGAATGGCCGTCGTCAAAGATGGAGACTGGAGAGGTGCGGTCAGTGTGGGATCAGAAGGAAAGAAACACAAAGTCCGATTCCTTGGATGGGCGCGGAAAGAACTGGGGACGGGCTACTCAATGCCTGACGAGTTGGCAGGGCCTAATCACATCGTTAAGCCGGGAGGATTTCCACCTGCAGAGTACAAGAGCCCCGAAGGATGGATCCCGGCTGTAGTCCTCAGCCAAGATGGCAAGTCGTTCGAGATTCGCGTCCCGGGACAGTCAAGGAAAGAGCCCCTGACCGTGGCTCGCAGTGAACTTCGGCCGATGTTTTGCAGTCCGAGCTTTCGAAATGAGTAGAACAGCCCGGGATTTCCCCAGGCAGGAATGCTTATCGCCTCATCGCAAAGTGGGTCACAATGCCGACAGATGGCCCGCGGAGCGTTGGTATACGTTGGGTTTCTCAGAAAACGACCGCAATTTCTCTGACGTGATCTAATCGAAGAGAAAAGGTTATGCCTGCCTTCCTGTCGGCGGTTTGTCACTGATGTTCTGTTTATCATTCACGGCACTCTGGTGAATCAATGGCGATGGTCTTCTTCCTCAAACGCGGTCTGCAAAGCCCATTTTGATGTCTATTTGGGTGCGAACTCAACATTTTCTGGAACTCATTCGTTTCAGCCACACGATTTTCGCATTGCCGTTCGCGATGTTGTCAGCCGTGATCGCGTGGGCTCAGGCCGACAGCATCTTTCGCTGGCGGGACCTCGCGGGAATTCTGATTTGCATGGTGACCGCACGATCGGCGGCCATGGCCTTTAATCGACTTGTCGACCGTGATATCGACAAAGACAATCCCCGAACGGCAAAACGTCACATTCCTGCGGGTCTGTTGTCCGTTCGTGCAGTGACGCTGTTTACGCTCGTGATGAGTCTTCTCTTCATCGCGACTACGATGATCTTTCTTCCGAAGCGGCTACCTTTATATTTGTCGGTCCCGGTGTTGTTGTTCTTGCTGGGATACTCGTGGGCCAAACGCTGGACGAGCTTCTGCCACTATTGGCTTTCCGCAGCCCTGATGATGTCTCCGATTGCCGCGTGGATTGCCGTGCGGGATGAATTCGCGCTGATTCCAACTCTGTTGGCAGCGGTGATCTTCTTCTGGGTAGGTGGCTTCGACATCATCTATGCGTGTCAGGATGCTGACTTTGATCGCGAACGAAAGCTGCATAGCATTCCGGTTCGGATCGGCGTGAGGGCGGCGTTGCGACTGGCGTTTATCAGCCATCTTCTGACAATCCTGATGCTCGTGCTGTTATGGTGGCTGGCAGGTCTCGGTTTGACCTTCCTGATCGGCGTTGTTGCGATCGCCGGATTGCTGTTGTACGAACATCAATTGGTTCGCCCGGATGACCTGAACCGGGTCAACATTGCTTTCTTCAATGTGAACGCCATCATTAGTTTCGGAATCCTGGTGCTCGGCTGTCTGGACATCTGGCTCTTCTGAATCGGCTGACTTTTAATTGCCTGCGGAACACGAATATGAAACTTTCTATCTCTGACTCTCGAATCCGAGCGATCGCCGATAAAGTTCTGGCGGGTGAGCGTCTGACGTTTGACGACGGCGTGCTGCTGGACGAGACAGCCGATCTGCACACGCTGGGTCAGTTGGCCAACACCGTGCGAGAACGACGCAACGGCAATGTGGCGTTTTACAACACCAATATTCATCTGAATCCGACCAACGTGTGTGTCTACCGCTGTCGCTTCTGCGCGTTTCGTGCAGATTTGAAAGATGAGAAGGCGTACACGTTCACCGACGAAATGTTGCGAAATCGAGTTCTCGAAGGACGAGCCGCCGGTGCGACTGAAATACATGTGGTCGGGGGTCTGCATCACAAAAAGAGTTTCGACTGGTACCTGAACGTTGTTCGCGTCATCCACGAAACCTGCCCGGAGATTCATATCAAAGCGTGGACTCCCGTGGAGATCAGTTGGTTCAGCTTCATTACCAAGCAACCGATCAAGTGGGTTCTCGAGCAGATGGTCGAAGCCGGCCTGGGCAGCATGCCAGGCGGCGGTGCAGAAATCTTTGATGAAGAAGTCCGTCGCGAAATCTGCGAGCACAAGGCCGACAGCGATGTCTGGTTCGATGTGCACCGGACGGCTCACCAACTGGGCCTGCGTTCCAACGCGACAATGTTGTACGGTCACATTGAAAGAGCGAAACATCGCGTTGACCATTTGCTGCGTCTGCGAGCGTTGCAGGATGAGACGCATGGTTTCCAGACGTTTATTCCTCTGGCGTTTCATCCCGAGAATACAGAACTGTCCGATATTAGAAAACCGGATGGACTGTTTGACCTGCGGATGGTGGCGTTGTCTCGGTTGATGCTGGATAACTTTGATCACATCAAAGCGTACTGGATCATGCTGGGTGAACAAACAGCGCAACTGGCTCTTTCATACGGTGCTGATGATATTGACGGCACGGTTGTGCATGAGCTGATCTATCACGACGCCGGTGCCAAGACTCCCGAAGGGATGACGGTCGACCAGTTGCATCGCCTGATTCAGGAAGCCGGTCGAGTTCCTGTCGAACGAGATACTCTGTATCGCCGAGTCATTCGCAACGGCCGCGAATGGAGCGTCGGCGAAGCCCTGGTTTCCGCCTGATTTTCCGAAACGCCGCGAGTCGCACTCGGCGGGGAATTGGCGAGCAGAGGGTGTCAACCCTCCGAGGTTTTACCTTTTACGAAGTTGCTGCAAGCGGCAGCGAGTCGCACTCGGTGGGCTTACGCCACACCGCTCGCCATCGAAGTCACCCTCCATTTGCTCGGCGGACTTTCACCGACTATGCTCGCGAGATGCCTCCTGAGACATCTTGTCGTCTCGGAAGTCTTAATCGCCTGACTCCGGGAGTTCTGTTGTGCCTCGAAATTGTTATCACAAACATCTTTGCACCCTGCTGACGCTGATCCTGATGGCGTTTACAAACGGTGATGTTCTGTCTCAGCAGGCCGATCAGCAAACATCCGCCGCGGCAGACGTGCCGAAGATCAAATTTGATCACGAAGCACTGAGCAAAGTTCCTGAGGTGTACTCGACTGACGTTGCGGCGGCAGAAGGAGTGAAATCTTTCTTTTATGAAGGGTTGCCGTATCAAGGAAAGCCGACTCGAATCTTTGCCTACTACGGCGTTCCCGAAACGCCCGCCGGTCAAGAACCGGCAAAGGAAAAATTTCCCGCCATGGTATTGATCCATGGAGGCGGAGGAACGGCCTTCGATCGCTGGGTCAAGCTATGGAACTCACGCGGGTATGCGGCGATCGCCATGGATCTTTGTGGTTGTGTTCCTGTCGGGACTTATGGCAAATGGCAGAGACATGAACAAGGCGGACCTCCGGGCTGGGATGCCAGCTTTAGTCAGCTCGACTATGCCGTGGAAGAGCAATGGACCTATCAGGCCGTCAGCGCTGTCGCTCTGGCGCATAGCTTGATTCGTTCTTTTCCAGAAGTGGATGCCGATCGAACTGGCGTGACAGGGATTTCTTGGGGCGGTTACATGACCAGCATCGTGGCGGGCGTTGATGATCGATTTAAGTTTGCAGTGCCGGTTTATGGTTGCGGCTTTCTTGGCGAAAACTCTGTCTGGTTACCTGCCTTCGAAAAGATGGGCACCGACAAAGCCAATCTCTGGCTGAAGCAATGGGATCCTTCGGAGTATCTCGGCCACGCGAAAATGCCCATGCTGTGGGTCAACGGCACAAACGACTTTGCTTACCCGATGGATTCGTGGAAGAAATCTTATCGTCTTCCACAAGGTGACCGCACGTTGTGCCTCCGCATAAGAATGCCACATGGCCACGGGGCTGCCGGGGAGAATCCGGAAGAAATTCATGTGTTCGCCAACTCGCTTCTTCGAGCAGGCCAGCCATTGGCAAAGGTGACAGATCACGGTGTGGATGGCGACGTCGCATGGGCCGTTTTTGAATCGCCAGTCCCGATCACAAAAGCGGAGTTATGCCTGACTCGTCAAACAGGTCGCTGGCAGGACAGGGAGTGGGAATCACTGCCCGCGACGATTGATGACGCCACCTCCAAAGTCACTGCAACAATCCCCTCGGATGCCACGGTTTTCTATCTGAACCTGTTCGATGATCGAAACTGCGCGGTCAGTACCCCGCATGTCGAACGATAACGTCAACGCGACGTTCGCGGAGTTCAGTCCTTTCACACTTCTCCTAACAAAAAACCGCAGCCGAAAAGTGAGGATTCAATCTCCTCACCTCTCGGCTGCGGGCTACAAGACCGATCGTTGCGACCACGACCCAGCTCAATCCTGATCGAAGTCGTATCCTTCGGAGCGGGATTCAATCTCATCGACCGGCAGCAAATCAGGATCGATCAACTCGCGCAGTTTGTCGAGTGCCTTCATTTGCAGTTGGCGAACTCGCTCTTTGGAAATGCCCAGATCTGCGGCGATCTCTCTCAACGTCTGCCCATCGGGATTCAAACCACCAATCCCGAACCTGTGCCCAACGATCTGATATTCTCGATCATCCAGAACATCCTTCGCCTGCAGCATGAGTTCTCTCACGACAGACTCCGGATCGTCACACACTCTGACCTGAGAATCCCGTTCCGGAACTTCGCTAAGCAGTTCGGAAACGGCACTTGGAAATCTTTCCTTCCGCCGCTGACGAACCTTCCACGAGCGAAAGAAGTGACGCTGAATCGAATGCGTGGCGTAGGTACTGAACCGCAGTTTTCGAGAATAATCAAAGCGATCGATGGCCCCCAGAAGAATCATGCTGCCATCACTGCTGAACTCATCGACTTCACCGAAACTGCTCGAAAACTTTCGAGCCAGGTTCGAGACGAGACGCAGGTTCGAGCGAACCAATTGAGAGCGGATCTTTTGAACCAGCTCCAGCTTCTGCTCAATCTGGTTCATGATCTTGATGTCCGGAGTCTCTGCAGATAGCCGAGATCGCAGACGGTTAATTCGGTAGCGAGCCAGATTCAGGGCCAGAAACAGAACTTGCTCCTGCTCAAAACTTAGCAGTGGGTCAGACGACGTCCAGTTCTGATGAACAACGGTGTCATCATCCGAACCATCTGCATTCGATCGCGACTTTTTGTCGGGATCCCCACATGAGAGCTCTTCGAGAAGTCGTTCAGCCGCCTTCAACGGGGCTGTGCTTCTTTCCATCCCTTCGAACTCTGACGAGTAGATGAAGCGGTTCTCCTGAGCCAGCATGACCCTTGCCCGCTGCCGGCGTTGCTCCAAATGCCGATCGACCGATTCGCCGGAGGAGAACGGGGCTCGCACCGTCTTCTTCAGGCTCTTTTTGCACGCTAACTTTGTGACCCCCATGATGCTCTCCCAGCGATTGAAGACTAAAAATTTGTCTTACTTTGGGGAACGATCCTTAAATCGTTCAATCGTCAAAAAACGTTCAACACGACCAAGACCGTCTTCCAGTACGTCAGATAACCAGATTTGTTTGTTTTTCTTGCCCCCGCGCCTATCACCTAGAAATACGGGAGAAATCGTGGTTTCTGAGTTAGGAACGCCCCATAGGCAGCACCGGATCACAGTATTTTTCGTTCTCAGTTTTGAAGTGCCGTTAACATTCCGGCGGTTGATGCGGTCAGCCAGAGAGAGTCAAAACGTTCACTTTCGTGCAGGGTGCTGACATGGTCACAATCGACTGGAATGCTCAGGAAAAGCTGTTTGTGCTGCGGTCGTCGGTGGTTCTGGAGCATTCCCCGGAGACGCTGTTCGAATTCTTCAGCGATGCCTTCCAGCTCGAACAGATCACTCCACCGTGGCTGAACTTCAAGATCCGGACACCCGCCCCGATTGATATCCGGAAGGGTTGCCTGATCGATTATTCGATACGACTGCGAGGCATCCCGATTCGTTGGAGAACGGAAATTTCGAACTGGAATCCGCCATTCTCCTTTGTGGATCGACAGCTCAAAGGTCCCTATCTGTTGTGGGAGCATCTGCACACGTTCGAGCAAACTCCGGAGGGCACTTTGGCACGGGATGAAGTGCGGTACAGAGTTCCGGGTGGGCGACTGATCAATTGGCTGATGGTTCAGAATGACCTGATTCGCATCTTCGAGTTTCGTCGCCAGAGAATGCTCGAGTTGTTCCCGCCTCGCTCCGCTTCCCCACAGAAAATTCAGGTCGCCGTATGAATTGCGTTCCCCAAATCCGCTGCTTATCGCTGAACTCCGAAGTTCCAAACAATGACGGGGAGTTCGTGCTCTACTGGATGACCGCCAGCCGGCGTCTGTCGTTTAATTTTGGTCTGGACCGCGCTATTGAGTGGGCCAGGCAATTGAATCGCCCCCTGCTGATTCTGGAAGCGTTACGGTGCGACTATCAGTGGGCGAGTCGTCGACTTCATGCTTTTGTCATTCAGGGAATGCATGACAATCTGACGGAGGCAGCTCGCCACGGGCACGCGTATGCCGCGTATGTTGAGCCATCGTTCGGGCACGGTTCCGGGCTGATCGAATCGTTGGCGAAGCGGGCTGCTGTCGTTGTGACGGATGATTTCCCCTGCTTTTTTCTGCCGAAGATGATCCGTGCTGTGGCGAGACGAATCCCGGTACAAATGGAAGCGGTTGATTCAAACGGTCTTCTCCCCATGCGGGCTGCAGATCAGGTTTTTCCAACGGCCTACGCTTTTCGTCGATATCTGCAGAAGACGTTGACTCCGCATCTGACACAGTTTCCGACAGCCGAACCATTGGCGGATCATGCGATCCCTCGATTCCCGGAGTT
>JBIIIF010000296.1:0-8072 GCA_044235005.1 Planctomycetaceae bacterium
TCTGGCGTCAGGCGTTCAGCAATCCATGATGCAGTTTCAGTTAAGTGTCGGATGGTCGCCTGCACTCAATCATTCTTTCAGACGTGACAAGAGAACCTCACGATGCGTCGATGAGAACTCCGGAAAGCCGCGATAGTCGCCGCGTGCAAGCACAGAAACAGGAGACTGAACATGTCAACGTCACTTCAATTCAAGACGAATCTGAACTGCAAAAGCTGTTTGGCTGCTGTCAAGCCGTTCCTTGACAACGTGCCGAATATCAGCGACTGGCAAGTTGACACGACAACATCAGACAAGATTCTGACGGTCAAAGGCGACAATGTGACAATCGCCTCTGTCACGGCCGCTGTTGCAAAAGCTGGTTTTCTGGCGACCGTGGACACACGAATCAACGAGACAGTCCCTGACACAGTGACAGCGGCAGAGATTCCGAAAGGCGTCACGTATTACCCGTTACTCCTTCTGGCGGCATTTCTGGTTGGCGTGGTCGGTCTTGTGGAATTCCGGTTCGGAACACTCGATCCAGCGCGGGCCATGCAGAACTTTATGGGGGCGTTCTTTCTGGCCTTTGCCTTCTTCAAGCTTCTGGATCTGCGAGGATTTGCGGACTCCTATCGGATGTACGACATCATCGCACAACAAACTCCCTCATACGGTTACGTGTACCCGTTCATTGAACTGGCGCTTGGTGCCGCTTATATCGCGGGAATTCAGCCGACCGCAGTTAACCTGACAACGCTGGTGGTCATGTCTGTGAGCAGTATCGGTGTGATACAAAGCGTCATTCAGAAACGCAAAATCCGCTGCGCGTGTCTGGGAACGGTCTTCAATCTGCCTATGTCGACCGTAACACTGGTTGAAGACGGGCTCATGATTGCGATGGCTGCTGCCGCATTGCTGGGAATCGGTCATTGATCCGAAAAGCACAGCCGACTCTCATGCCAGATCGAACTGTGCATCCCCGCCATTACTCAACAAACTGAAACGAATAAATCTCTGCATCACGCAAAAGAAATCGCAGCCGCACCGGATTGCCTGCGAGCGATGAAACGTCATGACTTCCCTGCCAGGTGACGGTGCGGTCCAGACTGTCCCCAAAGTGTTCATCGCTATCAGCAAGGGAAAAGCCGGGAAGTGGCTTACCCATTGCGTCGGTCAGTTCGACGTGCAGACTCCCTGCTGCGGAGGTCGCAAAGTTCAGCGACAACTTGCGGCCGGTGAACCTGAAAGGCCTGGTCAGCAGTTCGCCTCCCTGCAACGGAGCTTTAGCGGCGACGAAACCGTCGATGCGAAGTGTCCAGCGACGGAGAGCTTCTTCCGAACGCCAATAGTGTTCGGCAATGAACAGAGAAAACTCCTTCGGTGCGCCGGGGAGTTTGCTGGGCGTTTCGATCAGTCCGTGTGCGGGGTAGCAATCGCCGTAGACCCATGAGCCGGGCCGTTCCGGTCCAATGCGAAGAAACGCTTCGGTCCAGCGATGAAAGTGGAGTCCGTCGCGGCTCGACATCAGGACACCATCCGTGATCGCCGTGCCAATCCGTTCGCCGGCTTTCGCGCGGATTTCTCGATGCTTCAGATCCGGCAATGCTTTCATCGACGGCGACCACGGGCGTTCGACGTAGCGGACGGGGAATCCCAGAAACAGATGCGGAGCTCGTTCATAACGAGCGATGCAGTTAATGTAGAACTGCTCTTTCTCCACCACGGGCGAAATTTTCAGCAGTTCCGGCATCGTCCAGGTCATGAAGTCGTCAGAAAACGCCACACGGATGTCGCGCAGGCCATCATGAAAATCGCGGATGTAGGCCCGGTACTTGTTCGACGAGGCATCCCAGAAGGCAACGTTCTGAGAATCAAACGCACCTTTCGTGATCACCGGTTTTTCGCCCAGACGCTTCCAGTGGATACCGTCGGGTGATTGCCAGGCAATGAGACCATCCCGGGATTGGCCGAGCGCCTTATATTTCGCCTGCGGATCACATTTCGGATTGTCATCGCGGAGCGGGGTGAAGTTGTCGTACACGCCGGTGATGACAATGTTGTTCTCTTTTGAGCCATCAACTTCGACGAGACCAAGGTTCGGCTTCGTCCAGTGGATGCCGTCATCACTCTCGGCATAGCAGATGTGATACGGATGCGTTTTCTTCTGATCACCAGGGTCAACCTGCCAGTGCGCTCCCTGATACCACATCCGGAACTTTCCGGCATCGGGAATAATGCGAAAATAGATGCAGGTGTTTCCTTCCCACGGTTTATCGCAGGCAAACGTAATCTCCTGCGGCTGAGGATGCTGCAATTCGAGACGAACGTTTTCGAGTTTGTCGATCAGGAAATCATCGACGAAGAGTTCCCTGCAAGAGCCGATATCAACGGGCTCCTGTGACATCGCAGGAGAAGTTGCTGAGATGAAAAACAAGAACAGAAGCGGTGCAAGCTGAACTCGTAAGCGGGGCATGATGGCTCCGTTGTAGTAAGAGTTGAGAAGATACGAGTTTGCGTCCTGCTGCCACTTTTGTCTCTCTGTGAGTATCGCTGAACGGTGTGTACTCAGCAAGGCATTGACTTTGCACCTTGAGTTCAGCGCCTGTTGCCTGGCTACTGACATTACGAGTCCACCGAACTGGCTTCACAATCGGTCTGACACACCGCAACAGGTCGAGACCGGTCTGAGTCATCGGTTTCTCGGCACCTTCGAAGTTCAGTCTTCTACAATGAAGGCCAATCGCCATGTCCTGACTATCATTGAAACTGAGGACACCTGTGAAACAGTCATGACAAAGGAACAACAATGCCGGAAGGGCACACAATTCATCGAGTTGCGGCTGATCACAACCGTGATTTTGCAGGGCAGAGGTTAACCGTTTCTTCGCCTCAAGGACGATTTACATCCGGAGCAAAGATGTTGAATGGTCGAGTCCTGACCGCTGTTGATGCGCATGGAAAGCACCTTTTTTACGACTGGGAAGGCAGAACTTTACATATTCACCTGGGGCTGTATGGCAAGTTTCGACGCCACAAATGTCCCCCGCCAGAACCGCGGGGAGCCGTTCGTTTGAGAGTCGTTGGGGATCAAAAAGCGTTTGACCTGAACGGTCCGACCGCCTGTGAATTGCTGACTCAGCCGCAGTTAAAGGCGGTGCGGGATCGTTTGGGTGTTGACCCATTGCGCGACGATGCTGACCCGGTCAAAGCATGGGACCGCATCCGGCGCACGCATTCACCGATTGGTACGGTCCTGATGAATCAAAACATTATTGCAGGCGTTGGCAACGTGTACCGCTCTGAAATTCTTTATCTGCTGAACATCAATCCGAAACGCAAAGCAAATACTCTGGCGCGAAGTGAATTCGACGCACTATGGACACTAACCGTCGATCTGCTTCGAATCGGCAAGCGATACAACCGCATCATCGTTGCGAACCCGAACGACATCGGAAAGTCACGAAGTCAGATGAACCGCAGTGAACGCCTGCTTGTTTACAAGAAGCAGTTCTGCCCCCGCTGTGAGACACCTATCGAGTCATGGCAGTTAGCGGCCAGGAAAATTTTTGCCTGTCCGATGTGTCAGCCAGAATGAACCAACGGCTGAAGCCGGGTACTTCCATCAGCGCGATCGAAGACCTACCTGAGGTTGGCCGTGAGTGATCGGACTTTGAAGAATCCCCAACGGTGCGAAACGCGCTGGATGCCCACTGGAAATGCCCACCTTGCCGGCTGGACCGAATCCGCTGGTGAATCGGATGGGCCGCAGAGGATGCAGTCAGGTACCTCCAACAGATCTAAGAAGAAAACTGGGCGGAGTAGTTTTGATCTGCATTGATGAGCAGACTGAGTTGCCCGGAGTTGCGAATTCAGGTCGAACGTGAAATCATACCGAAAACCGTCAGTGGGGTTGGGATGAAGCACATGTTTTATTCGCCCGGCTGACAATTCCAACGCTATGAAATTGATGCATTATGGAACTCTCTGACGTTCGCAAAGTGGCTTCCCTGGCTCGCCTGGCTCTGGATGACGAAGAACTGCTGGAATCCGGGAAGCAGTTAACTTCGATCCTTGAGTATGTCCGCCTGCTGGATGAAGTGGATATCACGGGCGTTGCACCGATGACGCATCCGGTGCCTGCAGAGAATGTGTTCCGTGAGGATCAGGTGTTAGCTTCGTTGCCTCGCGAAGCGGCTTTGTCCAATGCACCGAAGACAGACGGTGAGTTCTTCGTGGTTCCAAAAATCCTGGAAGAAAAAGGCGCGTAGAGACGATTTCAAAACCGGGACAATCACCCTGACAGATGATGGATGGATGTCTTTCTGTGTGATCGGCGGAAGCTGGTCCTGGTTTCGAAATGTGTTCCGAATAACTCCGGAGAGACGTCCGGTGTTTGCGTTTCCTGAAGCTGTGTTCACACGCATTTTCGTGGGAGGGTTCGAGAGATGACTCAGGCCATTGTGGATCCGGGCGAACTTCGCCGATTTGCTCAGATGCTGCGCCGCTTCAATGAAGAGATCAACGAAAAAACGGCAGCGGTGGCGGGGCAACTTAATCATCTGGGCCAGACCTGGCGAGATCAGGAGCAACTGCGATTTTCGGAAGAGTTTGTTTCCAACATGAAATCGCTGGGGCGATTTGTTGAGTCGAACGAACAGTTCATTCCGTATCTGCTGCGCAAAGCGCAGTTGGTGGAAGAGTATCTCCAGCAGCAGTGATGGTTCAGGGTCCTGACAAAAACGCGACATTGACCCTGCCGATGCGGATTCGGCGCACACTTTCAGAAGTTCCCGGGAGCCAGTCCAGGTTCAGTCGGGTGATTGCAGTTTTGCAGGAGAACGTCTCATGGGGCAGTCAGCGAATGTGACGTCAGTCGATGCAATCCGTCAGTTTGCAGCGGCTGTTATCGCGTTTCAGGAAGAGGCTCGCCTGTGCCTGACGACGCTGGACAGTCAACTGCGGCAGATTTTGTTTTGGCTGGAACGTGATCGCCCCGGATTCTGGAAACGCGAGATTGAAAACTGCATCCGCGATATCGCAGATGCACGTGTTCGCCTGCACCAGTGTCGCATGCGGCGTATGGGAGATTTTCGCCCTTCATGCATCGAAGAGGTGAAAGATCTCGAAGCGGCTCAGAAGGCCATGGAGTTTGGTCAAAAGCAAATCCCCAACGTCAAACGCTGGAACATTGAAGCGGCTCATGAAGGAAACGAATACCATGGTCGTGCCGCTCAGTTAGTGCAGTCGATCGAACGAGAAATCCCGAGGCTGCTGGCGATCCTGGCGTTTACGATTGATCGACTGGAAGCGTATGCCGCCGTGACAACTCCGGGTGGTGCTCCGGACCAATCGTTTTTTCAGAAGGTCTCGGGCGAACTGGAAGCGATGCTGGCTGGAATGACGCAACCGGAAGAGCAATCAGGGTTGCAAGGTGAACCGACCGCTGAAGCATAGCGGCAGAGCGAGAATCGGGCTTGCCACCTGCTAATGGGTGCCGGCGGAGAATTCCGGCAACAAAAAAAGCAGGACGGGCAAGTACCCATCCTGCTTGAAAAGCAGCATATCCTTGTCACGATCCTATCGGCTGCCGTAATCGATCAGGCGAGCCAGTTCAGATCGCATTTCGGAGCGATGAATGATGCGATCCACAAAGCCGTGCTTCAGCAGGAATTCGCTGGTTTGAAATCCTTCCGGCAGGTCGATTTTGCATGTCGCCTGAACCACTCGAGGTCCAGCGAAGCCAACCAGAGCCTGAGGTTCCGCGACGATAATATCGCCGAGTGAAGCGAAGCTGGCGGCAACTCCACCCATCGTAGGATTCGTCAGAACGGAAATGAAAAGCCCGTTCGCCCGGCGGAATCGCGCCAATGCGGCAGAGACTTTTCCCATTTGCATCAGGGAGATGATCCCTTCATGCATGCGAGCTCCACCACCAGAACCGCTCACGATGATGAGTGGCAGAGAGAGCTCCGTGGCTTTTTCAACAGCGCGAGTCAGCTTTTCGCCAACGACAGAACCCATGCTGCCCATGATGAACGCGGAGTCTGTTGTTGCGAAGACCAGCGGACGTCCTCGCATATACCCGCGGCCCACGGTGCAGGCATCCTTCATGCCCGTCTTTTTCTGTTCATCGACAATGCGTTCTTTGTAGGGCTTGCGATCGGCAAAACCGAGCGGATCTCCGGACGACATTTCGGAATACCATTCTTCGAAGCTGTCCGGGTCCAGCAACTGGCGAATACGCATCGACGTCGGTACGTAGAAATGGTGTTCGCATTCCGGGCAGACGTTCAGGTTTTGTTCAACCTGTTTGCGAAAGACCGTCGCGCCGCAGCCATCACAACGCAGCCAAAGGCCTTCGGGTACTCCGCGTTTTGGCCGCTTGATCGCGGACTTCGCTGAGGTATCAGTGTTTTCCAGAGTACTCATCGATCATTCTCCATTTCGCCGACTGACTGAGCAGCACCGACGGGCTGAGGTTCTTCGGCCGCCGCAAAGTGGGCTGCTGCAAATGTAGTCGACTCAAGAATCTGAACAAGCTCGTTGGACTCTTCTCCGCACAGGCAGGCAGTCACATGCGGCCGTCTGTGTTGAAGTGTGCAGCGAATTACTGTTGCCAGTGGCTCCGGTGCCACAACAGCCAGGACGTCGTATTTACGCATGGCTTTGCTGAGGACTCGCTCCAGACGCTGGCAAGCGTCGGAAAGTGTCTCACCTTCCGGCGGACAAATCGCCGTCACATCCTCTTTTCCGGACTTAAAAAGTCGAGGAAATCTCTTGCGGATATCAGACTCCGGCAAACCTTGCCAGAGGCCCTGATTAACGTTCCGCAATTCGTCCATTTCTTTGACTTTGACCCCGCCCTGGACTTCTGCGACGGCGTGAGCCGTGCCACAGGCCGGATCATCCGGCGAGGTCAGAATGGCCTGCAGGCGAATGCCTTTCGAGGCCAGTTGCCCGTTGATTTCGCGGATCTGCTCTACTCCACGATTATTCACAGGCATATCGAGCGTCCCAAGAACACGATGCTGCTCATCGTAGTCCGTTGATCCAGCACGAATCAAAATCACCGTTGACATAAGGATTCATTCCTCAAGAAGCAGACCGCGGTCCAGTTGCTGTCTGCTCAAGCTCGGCAATCGCTGCCGTATAACAGGGTTCATCAAAGACGGAACTTCCTGCCACAAACACGTCGCATCCTGCGTCCGCACATTGTTTAATCGTTGAACGACCAATTCCGCCGTCCACAGAAATAATCAAATCGTTCCCGGCCAGTGCTCGCGCCGCAGCAATCTTTGGCACGACTTCTGGCATGAATTTCTGACCACCGAACCCCGGATTGACGCTCATTACCAGAAACAGATCGCACTCCGAGAGGAATGGTTCTGCTGCGGAAAATGGAGTTCCCGGGTTAATGGCCAGCCCTGCCACCAGGTTTCGTTTGCGAATTTCACGCAGCAGCGACACGGGTTGTGGAACCGCTTCCAGATGGAAGGTGATCGCTTCACAACCGGCTTTAACGTACTCATCCAGATATTTCGCGGGGTCGGAAATCATCAGGTGAGCGTCAAACGGTGTTTTTGTCAGGGAGCGAACGCGATCAATCACCATCGGACCGTAAGAAAGATTCGGCACAAAATGGCCGTCCATTACGTCCCAGTGGAGCAACGAACAACCTGCTGAATCCAGGAGTTCTGTCTCCCGCCGCAGGTTTCCGAAATCGCATTTAAGCATCGATGGAGCCACAACAGGCCGTTTGGCCTTTAGATGGCTCAGCATCTCATCACGAGTCAGCATCAAGCTCTGCCGCTAACACTATTCAGGGGCGTCGTATTAAAGAAAGGTTCTGATCAGGAACCCGAAGTCACAACACTCCGGGCGACACCCCTGCATCAGAATTGAAGTTCGACATTGTCCGGTTCTTCCGAATCGATGTCCAGCCTAACGTGAGTGATCCTGAAATGTTCGGAGGAAAGGAGTGTACATGCGAATCGTATTCAGGCCGGCTGGATTTGTCGCTGAGCACTTGCTCTGCAAAGCTGAGCGACGATTGGCGAGAGACTGCTCAGGTTTTGATGGGGCGTGATGAC
>JBIIIF010000297.1:0-8060 GCA_044235005.1 Planctomycetaceae bacterium
CATTTTAGTCAAGAGGGGACACGAACGCATCGGGGGCGAGGCAAAAACATCGGGAGACTAACTGAGGACTCTTGTCACGCTCAAAGCAGCACTCTGCAGATCTACTTTTCAAGATGAGCTTTAACATCGCTTTTCGACTTCAAATCGCTGCGTTGACATGTGTTTAACGCCTGGGGCGGGTATATATTAGTCATCAACCAGCCCCCACTTTTGCTGCAAACAATCGGTGTCTTGATGAGAAATTCACAACGCTTCTCCATTGCTCTGTTCTCCGCTCTGGCGTTTTCGCTAACTCCTTGTCGACTCGCTGGTGACGAGCCCAACAAAGTGCCCGCGGACTCCACTGCACATTTCACGCACGAAGTCTTTCCAGTACTGCAGCGACACTGTCTCGAATGCCATGGAGTTCAAAAACACGAAGCCAACCTGCGTCTTGATGGACACCAGAATCTTGTCGACTCCGGCCTGATTGATTCGAATAACCCTGACGCCAGTGAGCTCATTCGCCGAATTCAACTTCCCGCTGACCATGCCGAACTGATGCCGGTGGCAGGCGATCGCCTGACGGAAAAAGAAATCAACATCCTCCGACAGTGGGTCGCCAGCGGAGCAACATGGCCAGCCTCATTTGAAGTCCCCAAACATTGGGCTTATCAGCAACCGCTCAAAGCGGAGTTGACTGTCTCCGAAGGCAACTCATGGATCCGCACTCCGATCGACTCGTTTGTGTTGCAGAAAATTCAAGATGCGGAAATGAGTCCTTCGCCAGCCGCCGAGCCGAATCAACTCATCCGGCGACTTTACTTCGACCTGATCGGACTTCCCCCAACGCCTTATGAAGTCGCGGCTTTCGTTAGCGATCCTTCCGATGATCACTTTAAGCGGATCGTCGACGATCTCCTGCAGCGCCCGCAATTTGGAGAAAAGTGGGCACGCCACTGGCTCGACCTGGCTCGCTATGCCGACTCGCATGGTTTTCAACGTGACGATCTTCGTGACAACTGGGCGTGGCGTGACTGGGTGATCAAAGCTATGAACGACGACATGCCGTTTGAACAGTTTACGATCGAACAGATTGCAGGTGACCTGCTTCCGAATGCTACAGAGTCGCAAAAGATCGCCACCGGTTTTCATCGTTCAGCTCCAACCAATGTGGAAGCCGGCTCGATCCCCGAGGAAACGCGGGCCGAACAACTGATCGACAGAGTCAACACGACGTCCACAGTCTGGCTGGGCACAACCATGGAATGCGTGCAATGCCATGACCATAAGTACGATCCGTTTACGACAAAAGACTACTACGGCCTGCTGGCATTCTTTAACAACACAGCGATCGAGGCCGATCGCACAAACCCAAAGCAGCCTTCCTCCATTGCGTTTCAGGGCCCCACAATGCCGCTCGCGAATGACGAGCGTGACCGTGAACGAACTCCATTGATGGAGCAGCTTTCAAAGCTGGAAACAACGCTCCAGCACAGATGCAATCAGCTTGATGCCACACTTGTCGAATGGACGGAGAATCTCGCAGCTCAGACAGAATCTTCTCCCGTTCTTCATCCATTCGAAGTGACTGAATTCCGGTCGCAGGGTAACACGGACTCTTATGAGCATCAGCCAGATGGTTCTATACTTCTTATTGGCAGCGATCCACCCTCAAAAGACATTTACACACTGAAGGCCTCCCCGGTTCTAAAAGGCGTTCAAGCATTCCGTCTCGACGCTCTGACACATGATTCACTGCCGGGACGAGGCCCCGGGCGAGGAGACCCTAAGAAAACAAATTTTGTTCTGCATGAGTTTTCCGTTTCGGTGTTACGCAAAGACGATCCGACGCCACAACCTCTGAAGTTTGCTTCAGCAACGGCAGATTTTTCTCAGGACCGATGGAACGTTTCAGGTGCCATTGATGGAGACGAGACAACGGGCTGGGCGATCGCTCCTCAGTTCAGTCAGCCGCACTGGGCGAATTTTGTGCTTGAGGAACCGCTGGATCTTTCCGAAGGCGATACGCTTTCCATTGAGCTTCACCAAAACTTCGGCAACGCCAGAACCCTGGGATGCTTTCGCGTCTCAGCAGTCACCGGAAACTCAGGGGCAGCCGCGGAGCCAACAGAGCTGTCCGAAAGACTCTTGAAAATCGCCAAAAAGACTCCCACAGAATGGTCGGACAACGATCGCAAAATGATCCTGGACTTCCGGGTCACGTCCGATAACGCGGCGAAACGCTTGGAAAAGCAAATTGCCTCGGTGAAGAAACAGCTAACGAAATGGACTCCAGAAACAACTCTGGTGATGGTCGAACAGGAAACACGACCAGCCTACATCTTTGAGCGAGGCGATTATCGCAAACTTGGCCCGACTGTTGAGCCCTCAACACCAGCATCGCTGCATCCGATGCCGAGCGGACCACCGAATCGGCTGACACTGGCTCGGTGGCTGGTCGATCCGGCAAATCCTCTTGTGGCCCGGGTCACCATTAACCGCTGGTGGGCAGAGATCTTCGGAACTGGCCTCGTTTCGACTCCAGAAGATTTCGGGATCAAAGGAGACAGACCTACTCATCCCGAGTTGCTCGACTGGCTGGCGGTTGATTTCATCGAGAACGGATGGTCGATGAAACATATGCTCCGAACGATCGTGACTTCGTCAACCTATCGCCAATCATCCTTTATGAGCACTCAATTGAAAGAACTGGATGACCAGAACCGACTCCTGGCTCGAGGCCCTCGGTTTCGACTGGATGCGGAAACGATTCGAGACAACGCGTTGTCTGTTTCAGGGCTGATCGACCTGACTCAGACGGGTCCACCGATCCGTCCGGTGCAGCCGGAAGGTCTGTGGGCCAAAGTGGGAGGCCAGCAATATGACTACGTTGTCAGCGAGGGAACGCAGAAGTACCGCCGGAGTATCTACATCGTCCATAAGCGGAGTGCTCCCAATCCGACGCTGATGACCTTCGATGGTTCAGCACGCCTTGCCTGCACGGTGAAGCGTTCTCGGACGAATACACCACTGCAATCGCTGGCACTTATGAATGATCCCGTTTTCGTGGATGCCGCGCGAGCAGTGGCTCATCGTATAATTTCTGAATCGAGTGATAGTGAACCTGCGACAAGAATTGTTCGGGGATTCGAATTGTGTACATCCAGAAAGCCGACTGATCGTGAACTACTTCGCGTGACAAAGCTGTTTCATGACCAGGTTCAGAAGATGCAGGAACGCCCTGAGAATGTCAAGCTCTTGACTCAGGCGACACCGGATTCAATTAGTGCAACAAAGCCCGAGATTGCGGCCTGGTACAGTGTGGCCACTGTGCTGCTGAACCTGCACGAGACGATTACAAAACCCTGAATTCAATAGCATTCGTAAGTCGAATCGGAAAACTTCATGTTCAGAACAACCTTGCACAATCGACGTGGCTTTCTGGCCTCAGTAGGATTCAACCTTGGGAGCATCGCTTTTGCTGAGATGCTCTCGAAATCGGCGAATACCTTCGCCACTGATGACGTGACGAGGAAGCCTCACTTTGCCCCAAAAGCAAAACATGTGATTTATCTTCATATGGTGGGGGCACCGTCGCAACTGGATCTTTTCGACCCCAAGCCGGAACTGGTGAAACGCCATAACCAACCGTGCCCTGAAGAAGTAACGAAAGGACGAGACTTTGCGTTCATCGGCAAGACTTCAACTTTGGCCGGATCACCATGGTCGTTTGGTACTCACGGTCAAAGCGGACAGATGATTTCGGAACTACTGCCAAACCTCGCCACTGTCGCCGACGAGATTGCGGTGATGCGATCTGTTCACAACGATGAAATCAATCATGCTCCAGCGCAGATGTTTCTGCATTCCGGATTTGGTCGAGGTGGTCGTCCCAGCCTTGGCGCGTGGATCACGTATGGGCTCGGAACAGAGAACGAAGACCTTCCCGGCTATGTTGTTCTGCTGAGCGGACCTCCCGGAGGCGCCGGTACCAGTTTGTGGACACAGGGATTTCTACCAGGTGTTCATCAGGGGATTCAGTTTCGCTCTAAAGGCGATCCGGTTCTTTTTCTGACCAATCCCGCAGGTTACAAACCAGAAGACCGCCGCCGCGAGCTCGATGCGTTAAAGGATCTGAACGAGCAACAACTCGAAGCGACCGGTGACCCCGAAGTCACGACTCGCATCAGCCAATACGAACTGGCATTCCGGATGCAAACGTCTGTGCCGGAGTTGATGAGCATTTCCGGAGAGACCAAAGAGACGCTGGACATGTACGGGGCCAAACCCGGCGAAGCCTCATTCGCGAACAATTGCCTCCTGGCTCGCCGACTAGTTGAGCGAGGTGTCCGCCATATCGAACTGTACGATTCCGACTGGGACCACCACAGCGGCTTGAAGACTCGCCTGCCAGCCAAGTGCAGAGACGTGGATCAGGCGATAGCCGCGTTGATTCGCGATCTCAAAGCACGCGATCTGTTGTCCGAAACGCTGATCGTCTGGGGTTCCGAGTTCGGACGAACTCCTCTGAGTCAGGGGGGTGACGGAACCTCCAATAATGTTCCTGGACGCGATCATCACAAGGACGCTTATACAATGTGGCTTGCCGGCGGTGGCATCAAAGGCGGAGTCTCACACGGCCGAACCGATGATTTCGGGATGGACATCGTTGAATCACCGGTCCACGTCCACGATCTCAATGCCACCATCCTGCATCTTCTGGGGCTCGACCACAAACGACTGACGTACCGCTATCAAGGGCGCGAATTTCGCCTGACCGATGTCCACGGCGAAATTGTGCGCCCGATTCTTGCCTGACAGATCTGCGCGCTCTGACTCCGTATCCCGCTTGGTCGAAGATACGGAAAGTACGCTACGCCGTCTTTGCCGTTGATGCGAAATACTCACGCACCCTCGCAACGAGCTGCGGGTCGGTCATCTTGTCGCACTTCTCGTTTCCGACGACTTTCGCAAGTAATTCCTTACTTTTGATCTGCTTTTGAAACTCGGTTCTGGCCTCACCAGGCCCCATGACAAGGATCGCCCCTGCGTCCTTCAACCCTTCGGCAACTTCTTCATAGTAGCTTTTGAGATGGTTGTCGAATTTCCGATCAATCACATCCTCAGGAGTTCCGTGATGCGACTCCCCGGACCCCGCCTGACGCGAACCGCTGGAGGATCGAACGTGCTTTTCCGCCCCGGACTCAATTCGCGTCACGGTCGGCTCAGATCCGGAAAGACTCACAATCACTGCCTGCCGGTGATCGATCCAAACGCCAGAATGATGAACCATTGCTCGCTGCCTTTCTTCGGGAGCACCGCATAAACGGGCTACCGTTTGAACCTCAATCGATAGATCTGACAAGATTTTCGTAGGGTTCAAAGGAGGCAAAGCGAATGCCGGATCATTCGAAATTGATCCGAGCCCCTGCCAATCACGCGATTAAACGCACCGTGGAACAGCAAAAGTCACGGTATTCACAGAGATCCATGCCGTGGCAGGAATTCCCCTCTGTTTCTAAAAGACAGGCAGCAGAAAGCGAGCAGCACTGATCAAACTATGGAATAGTGTGCGGCAACGGACTCAATGTGAGCGGTTGCGATCCCAATTCGCAGACTCTCTATGATGGAATCCACGCCCCAGAGGCCGTTACACCCAACAACAAAAAAGCGTCCCGAGCGTGATCGCAGTCGGGACGCCGTCAGGCCTTCAGACTCTGCAAGGACAACTCAGAAGGCTTCGACTAACGGAGCACCTTCATCGGAATTTGCAGGAACGGGCGTCACTGGTTCTGTCTGCGTGTAAGAAGCAGTGGTGACCGGCGTCGCTGAAGCCTCTGAAGAGATTACGGAAAATGCAGGATCGGGAATCGGAGCGACGGCCGTCTTTGATGCTGGTGCCGAGGGCATCTCGAATGGCATATCAGGCGGCATCGTCGTGCCCGCCGGCCAGGTGATGGTCTCCGAGGGCTGGCTCATCATAGGCATTTGTTCGCCAAACGACGCAGTTTGAGTCGGCATCGAAGTCATCGGAGAATTCGAAGGCTGCCAGCCGGATGACATGGAAGGATAGTAGGCCGACATGGAACCGGCTGATACACTCCCTGAAGGTCCCGGCTGAGACATCGCCATCTGGCCCGGCATCGTCTGGCCCGGCATCGTCTGGCCCGGCATCGTCTGGCCCGGCATCGTCTGGCCATACATCGGACTTCCATACGCTTGGCTGCCGGACATTGGATTGCCCGACATCGCCATCTGAGTCTGCATCATCTGCATCTGGGCCATTTGAGCACCCGCGGAAGGTGGCCCGAAGGCCGTTTGCTGACGAGGAATGCTGTAAGGATGCACTCCTCGAGCCATTGCGGTCGCTGCCATTGGGTTCTCGGCACCGGCACCGGTCGAGGCAGCAGCCATTCGTGAATGCACTTCCGGCTGATTCCAGTCTGCATGCAGCGAGTCCTGATAGTAGGCCACAGCTTCGTCAAGCTGACCGGCTTCTTCGTAGTATTGTCCCATGTGAGCCAGGGCTGTCGCATGGTTTGGATTCACATCCAGCGCGCGTTCCAGAGACTGAACAGCCCCGGTATTGTTTCCCAGCTCGCGATGAAGCCAGGCAAGTTCGACGTGCGACTCTGCAATATAAGGTTGAGTACCAGCCCACGTGGAAAGCATTGCGGTCGCTTCCTGACTGCGGCCCTGGTCAAGCATAAGCTCAGCCAGGCCGTGATAAGAAGGCTGGTGAGACGGGTCCATCGTCAATGCCTGACGAAAGTATCGCTCAGCGTTTGAAGCATCACCCATCTTCATTCGCGATTTCGCGAGGTTGGCGATGTAGTCCGGGTTTGCCGGATCAGACTTCATCGCATTCTGAAATTCTCCGGCGGCGGCCGCGTAGTTGCCCTTCTTGTAGTAACTCATGCCGGACCTGTTGGCCATGCTGCTGCCCATTGTTCCGCAACCGGCAACAATAGAAATACCGGCCAAAGCAAAAAGTCCGCGGAACAGTTTCCGCAGTCGCAACGAGGACATGAGAGCGCCTTTCAGGAAGTCGCGAAAGGTGAGATTTCAGAGAGAGGAAGACGGCCTGAAAAAGTGTCAGGAACTTTGAGTGCTGAGCACCCTCGGCAGTTCAGACGAGTTCCTTCAACTTCTTCACAGCCTCAACTGACAAAGAGATGACCACCGAGAAGTGGCCTTCATCGCCAGTTTGAGTTCATGAGGAAAACTTGGAGAGGAGCGCAGAATACCGGCAGTTCGATTTTCACTGCAACGCCGATTCTCCTGCGCAACGGGCAAAGGGGACCAGTGTCTTCCGCAGATCGGCAATGCCTGCCGAACACAGCCTGAAGCAGGGCGTGCAGTTGCAAAAACAGCCGAACGACGATAGTTCTCATTCAGGAACGGAAGTTTTCCTCAACGGCGTCCCCAGAAAGTGTGAAGTTCGGTAGCATATCCCGAGAACGTTCGACGGGATTGGTCTGTTCAGTAGCACAGCGGAAAGCGTCTTCACGGCAGTTTCGCTCGTGAATTGGCTGTCTGCGGACGATAATCGATCGATCTGCAGTCTTGCTGAGCCTGAAAATTGCCCTGATCGCTCGGCAAGCTCCTTTACAAGCCGGATTGATGTTCGTTATACTCCCCGGCTCTTTCTCAGGAAAACGTATACATTAGTTCAGATCGCGAGCCGGTTTCTTATGGGAGCTGGTGAAAGTCGCGGAGATAAAAATGCCAAAGCAGAAGACACACAAGGGAATGAAACGCCGTTTTAAGATTACGGCGTCTGGCAAAGCGACTCATCGTAAGTCGTCTCGCGGTCACTTGCTCAGCCACAAAGGTGCGAAGCGCAAGCGAAATCTGCGAGCCGGTGGGTTGGTTTGTGGTGCTGAAGCAAAGATCATCATGGATGCTCTTCGCCCCGGTGCTTAGTGCGAGCATGCTCGCTGGATGCTGGTTGTCTGGGTGGCGATCAGTCTGAGAACAGATTCTTAAAGTCATACGGTTGTTTGCTCTGAAGGTCCGGTCCAATGCGTGTTCGTCTCGGGAAAGCTCGTCACCGTTCAAAGAAGCGTCTCTTCAAA
>JBIIIF010000298.1:0-8052 GCA_044235005.1 Planctomycetaceae bacterium
GAAAAAATGCGAGCCGACTTCAGGCGGGATCGATCGTCGTCGCTGGGAATTCGGATATCTGAAGAGCCTGTGCCAGCAGCAGATCGTTCATTTTCCAGGGCAGAAGTTCTCCAGCCCGGAGTACCTTTATTCGGCGGCCTACAGTCCGGACGGTCGATGGCTGGACGTCGGTTCCGCTTCGCCATGGGATTCCGGCTCATTGTCCGATGTCGGGCTGTGGGATATGGATAATTTTCACCTGATCGGCGTCGCCCGCACAGACCAGAACGCTCCGCAGCGTCTGAGTTTCAGTCGTGACAATACAGAGATTGGCCTGTTCGATGGTTCCGGTAAGCTGGTGGCGGCGATCGGTCAGATCTCTCCTGAACCAATTCCGATCGATGACCTTTCCGCCGATACTTTTCTGCCCACACCGTCAGTGATCGCCGAGTATGAGCGACACTCGTCTGACGCAGGTCCGGTGAATTTGAAGGACCGCGTTACAGGCCAACTGATTCGCACTTTGTTGCCGCCCGGCGGAACACGAGGGACCGCAGTTAGCAGTGACGGAAAGCGGATTGCTATTGCCAGTGATGACTCGGCGTTGCGGATCTGGGACATCGAAGACGGCACTCAGACTCACACACTGCGAGGGCATACGAACTCACTGATTGCCACCGAATTTGATCCGGTTCACTTTCAGATTGTTTCGACTGCTGCCGACGGCATCCGCGTCTGGGACCTGACTCGCCAGCAACAACAGCAAACGCTGCATGTGCCACCCACTTTGCCACTGGGCGAGGAACTTGTGGACTTTACCTTTTCCGCAGACGGAACAAGCCTGATTGCGGTCGAACGATCCAACAAGGTTTTCACAATCGGTGCCGTCAGGATTGATACCGGAGAACTCCAGCAGTTGAAACGTCTGCCGCATCTTAGAATCACGACCATGCAGCAAGGCCACAAAGTTTCACTTTCTTCTACCAGCCAGCGATTTGTGGCCCCGGTTTCAGAACCCCACAATGCATTGATGGTCTGCGATCTTGCAAGCGGTCGAATGCAGCAGACTCTTGCCTCGGAATCTGCCGAAACGATCACCTCAGTAACGATGGTCGTTTTGTGGCGACCGCCTGCCATATCGCATCACCGATTGTTATCTGGGACAACGCAACCGGCAAGCGTTTGCATGAACTGCAGCCCGAGATTGAAATACTTCCCGAACGCAGCAGCTATGGACCTCCCGCAATCGCGTTCAGTCCGTCGGGAGATCAAATCGCGATCGGTTACAGTCACTCGAAAGGAGTAACTGTCTGGGATACCGCGACAGGAAAGCTTAAGGCTCGGCTGATGTTCGAGGACTTTCAGAGCACCTTCAGTTGTTCCTTCAGTTCCGATGGGACTCAGTTAGCAGCCTCGACAACAGTGGAAGACAGCGTGGCTGTGTTTGACATCGCTTCAGAACAACAACGGCTGTCTCTCTCTGGTCCGAATGGAATGAAAGCCATCGCCTTCAGTCCCAAAGAGCCGCGACTGGCTGTGGTGGGCGCTCAGGGACCTGTTTATCTGTGGGATTCCGAGTCCGGCCAGTTGATTCTGCGGCTAAATCGCTCGGCCCCCGGTCGCAGAAGCTACGGCTTTCGACCGTTGGTGAAATGGAGCAACGATGGACGACAACTGGCTGCGAATGACTGGACCGGTCGAATCGATGTGTGGAATTCTGCCGATCCAGCAACAGAGGCCATCGACCGGAAAAACATCGCCCTCACTCGCTCCATCCTGTGGAGTTTCCAGCAAGCCGTGAAGGAGAACGGCAAAGATCCGGCGTCTGCGATGAGAATCGCGACGACTTATGCAGACCTAAAAGATCTGTCGGTCTCGCTCAGGCTGGCTCGAGGATTGATGTGGTTGCATCTTGGGCAGCCGCAACGCGCGGCCGGTGATCTCTGCCCGACAGGTTCCTTTCCAGACGAATGGCGTTCGATGCTGCCGGTGCTGCTCACGGAAAACTTTGAAGGCGATGGTCTGCCTCGGCTGGAAGATATCGCCCGGCTTCGTCCGGACGTTCCCGAGTTTCAAGTGGCGCTGGCGGATCTTGCAGCACAAAGAGACGACCATGCCGCTGAACGGAAACATCTCCATCAAGCTATCGAACTCTACGAGCAACAGTTCGCCGCAGATCCAAAGAATGAGGTCATCGCAGTTTGTCTTGCAGGACTGATGGAACGCTCACTGGGGTCCAACTCGATGCCATTGAAAGTTCTGTCGGCCGAATCAGCCGCAGGAGCCAGCCTCGACTTATCCGACGATGGCTCTATTCTTGCGACCGGTGTGAATGCGGGCGGCGACAAATACACGGTGACGGTGACGGCCGAGAATTCTGAAAAGACCTCAGAAGTTATCGCTGCAATACGACTCGACGTGCTGCCTGACAGTTCGTTGCCCCAGGGCGGACCCGGTCGGCATGAATCGGGAAATTTTCACCTGCAGGAGTTTCTGCTTTTTGACTCGGCCTCGACATCATCTTCAGACAGAACTCCACTTCGGATTCAGGAAGCCTGGGCCAGTTACCAATACCCGGCGAAGGACGTCGAAATTGCCGGGACGATCGATGCCGAAGACAATCGTGTGTGGCACGTTTGGAGCAAATCCGGTAGTCCGTCCTTCGGGATTTATGTGCTGGAAAAGCCAATCCTGAAGAAGGATCTGCCGCTCACGATTGAGCTGCAGCATAAGCAGGAAACTCCGTTGAATATCGGCCGGTTTCGAATCTCAGCCTATTCCGATTTGCTTTCTGTGCAGCGGATGCGGGAAAACCGGCGACTTCGCCATTATCACATGCCGCCTTTCCTAAGCCTTGCGTTCGCCCAGTTCTTGCACCTCAGACCCGAAGACGCCCTGCAGACTCTGCCTGCGGAGCCAGAAACAGATCAAGTTTCCGAGACAGTTCTGCGTCACTTGCTGAAAGCCCGAGCAAACCGCGTGCTCGGGCACACCCAGCAGACAACAGACAACTACACGGCGCTCCTGAAAATCCTGCAGGATCATGATATGCCGCCCACCTTTGAGTGGCTCAGGACGGAGGCCGTGATTGAAGCGACTGCGTTCCTCGACCAAAGCAAACTGTAGGTCGAGTTGGAAGATCAAGACGAACATCTCCCCGATAACCTGCTATGGCAGAGAAGTTTCGGACGCAACGGATCAGCCGACAACCCGACGGGAAATCCGAGCGACCAACACGCATACTGTTCCTGCCGGGTCAGAAGACGAAACACTAAAGTCTTCAGACCGTCATTCTCCGATTCGCAGATTGACTTCTCGGCCATGCGTGAAGGCGGACGCCCATGGATTCAGGGCCAACCTGGTGTATGAAACTCGGTCTGCTGTGTTACGCATCGCACATGGGTGTGCGAACGGGACCAGTGGCAGAAGCAGGATTCCATATTCAACGGATTCCCGAGCAGAAAATCGCAAGGGAACATGATTTGCCTTGAATAGCCTTGGACGAATAGTCGTTCTTCTCAGAGGCGTTGAAGTGAGCATGATCAAACTGGTGACAGTCAGTTTTCAACAATTGGCGAAGCGATGTTTGTCGCGACGGATGATGACCATCCTGATTTTGCTGCTTTCACCCCCGGTAGTGCGGGACGTCTTTCCAGATGAACCGATCCGTTGTGTTGTGATCGATGTTTATTATCGCAGCGGCGACGCCAATCACCCGGAGTTCCTGGAGAAGTTAGAGAAATTCAAGACGGCTCGCGGCGGAATCATTCTGGCTTTGCGAGATGTCACGACGGAGGAACGCAATCGAGAACGCCTCCACACGATTCTGAAGCATTTTCGGATCGTCCCACCGAATGGCCCTGTTCTTTATGGCTGCAATCGTGTGCTTCACAAAGCAACTCCTGAGGCAACGTGGCAATCACAACTTGAAGAAATGCTTCAGTTGGAAGTGTTTGTTCGTTCTGGATGCTCGCGCTGTGCGGCCGCTAAACAATGGCTCCCCACCTTCATGAAGGAATATCCGGGCCTGAAGATCGTCCAGCGAGATATTGCTGTCGATGGGACGCAGGCAGCAAGATTAGTGAAGCTGGTGGAGAAACATCAGACGGCGGCGGCCAGTGTTCCTGTGTTTCATCTTTGCGACCGGCTCGTCGTTGGCTTTCATCAGGCTGAATCAAGTGGAGGGCAGCTCCGGAACCTTTTGAAACCATGGACGAGAGAGTGCCCGCAGGAAGAAGAACTCGGGGCACCACCAAAAGAGAAAGTGAACAGGGAGCGGACGTCGTCAGCGCTGCCCCGGTCGGTGTCCAAGAGAATTGCAGTGACTGACATGCTGGTTTCAAACCTGCTTATCGTTGCCCCATTGTTGCCGAATGAGCAGGCCGTTATCGACCCGTCAGAAGATGCTGACGATGGGACAGGGGCAGGAGATTCAGAGAAGCCTTCTGACGAACTCGCTCTGCCAATGCCCGGTGATGATTTGATGATTGGCGATGGCAGTGATTCTGCCCGGCCGGGCACGGGCGATTCAACCCGCCCTGAAGAATCGACTGATGATCAGATGGACATTCCAGTCTTCGGGCGATTGAGCGCGCGAAAACTTGGCCTGCCGGTTTTTACGATCGCCGTTGGACTGGTGGATGGTTTCAATCCCTGTGCCATGTGGGTGTTACTGTTTCTCCTGTCGATTCTTGTCAACCTCAAAGACCGTCGGCGGATCTTTGCCATCGCCGGCACTTTCGTAGTTGTCAGCGGGCTTGCCTATTTTGCATTCATGGCGGCATGGCTGAATGTCTTCATGCTGATCGGATATCTGCGACCGATCCAGGTTGTCCTGGCGCTGATGGCAGTTTTAATTGGCACAATTCACGTGAAGGACTTTTTTGCCTTCAAGAAGGGCATCAGTCTTTCAATCCCGGAATCCGCAAAGCCGGGCATCTACGCGCGAGTCCGTCGTATTGTGAACGCGGAGCATCTGGCAGGCGCTGTTACCGGAGCAGTTACACTCGCTGTTCTTGTAAATGTTGTGGAACTGTTGTGTACGGCGGGCCTGCCGGCCCTTTACACAAATATTCTGATGCAACAGGGACTATCGGCTACGACGAGGTATGCCTATATCGGGCTGTATATTCTGGCCTACATGTTTGATGACGGACTGATGGTGCTGATTGTGGTCTGGAGTCTTAGTAAGACAAAGTTGCAGGAAACACAAGGCCGCTGGCTGAAGTTGATGAGCGGCCTCGTCATTCTGCTCCTCGGAATCATCATGTTGATTCGTCCCGAGTTGCTGCACTGAGTCGCAAACTTGAAACAGTGAACCAGTAGCGGCAATTCATTACATCGCTTACCAAATGGAGCGATGCAGAACTACAACAGGCGTTTTCCTGACGCAGGGTCAGGGCGGTTATTCTCGCAAATCAGGAGCCCCGGTCCGTCGATGGCCGACCGCTGAGCTTCAAGAGCCCAGCGATCTGCCGTGTCAACGATATCCATCGTCACTGCTGACGAGTTGCCACGGCCTTTTCTCCGCCTGCTGCAGCGGGTTCAAGATCGAAGCGGTCAAGGTTCATGACTTTGGTCCACGCGGCCACGAAGTCATTTACAAACTTCTTCTCGGCGTCTTCGCTGGCGTAGACCTCGGTGAGTGCTCGCAGTTGCGAGTTGGATCCGAACACAAGATCCACTCGACTACCAAGCCAGCGAACTTCACCCGTCTTGCAATCTCGCCCTTCGAAGAAGTGATCGCACACGGCCGGCTTCTGCCATTCCGTGTTCATATCGAGCAGATTCACGAAGAAGTCATTGGCCAACGCTTCAGGCTGCTTTGTCAGAACACCCAAGTGCGGAAACCCGACGTTCGTGTTCAGCACTCGCAAGCCTCCGACAAGCACAGTCATCTCCGGAGCTGACAGCGTCAGCCGGTGAGCTCGATCGATCAGCAGCTCTTCGGCCGGACGATCTGCTGCAGTCTCGAGCGAAGCAGATCCTGACTCTGATCGAAGACACGAAAGCCGAAATCACGGACGACGGTCAAACAGGCCGAATTCGTGTGGCCGCGATTCCGACGATTGCTCCCTACTTTCTTCCGCAGGTGCTGCAGAACTTTGGCAAGTCGTTTCCCAAAGCAACAGTCATCGTTCAGGAAGACACAACCGACAATTTAATCCGCGCTCTGACAGACGGAACCGTCGACGTCGCCATCCTGGCGCTGCCGATTGAGGCTCAGTATCTGGAGATCGAAGAACTGTTCGAAGAGGAGCTATTGCTTCTCATGGCAGTCGATCATCCGCTGACAACAAAGAAACAGATTCGGCTCACTGATATCGAATCGTTGCCGTTCGTGCTGCTGGGTGAAGCACATTGTCTGTCGGACAACATCGTTTCGTTCTGCCGTCAGAAATCGTTTCATCCCGTGTCGGTTGAACGCACCAGTCAACTGGCGACGGTTCAGGAACTGTTTTCTCTGAATCACGGAATCCGCATGGTGCCCGCGATGGCGCAGAGACTGGACACCAGTGATCACCGAGTCTATCGATCTCTCGCAGGAACTCGCCCGCAGCGAAAAATTGCGATGGTGTCGAATCCGTATCGATTTCAGAGCCTGCTGCTGAAGAGCTTTCTTGAGCAACTTCGGACGGATCAGCCTGAGCGTAGTCGCGGCTGGCTGTCAAAGTACTTCCTTTCTGCCGGAAAGGACTTTCGCCGGAAGGCGAACCGTGTGAGCAACCGGCTAAAGATCGCAACTGGTTTTATCAATCCCGTTGCACAGAGGTCGCGGCCAGCCTCGAAGTCCTCCTCGGCAAGGAGGACCTACCGAAATCGCCAACTACACCCGATCGAGCTTATCATTCAGTATTGAGTAGGCTGCCAGAGCGTTTCCGGGTAAGATCCACAAACAGTTCAGAGATCACACCCACCATGCTGTCCGGAGCCAGTTCGATGAATCAGGAAGACCTGCGAAACACATTGATAACCCTGCACACGCAGCTTTCCAGTGCCGGTGAAATCGACGCAACGACTCAGGCGATGCTGCAAGCCGTTACCAGCGACATCCAACATCTGCTGGAGCATGGCACAACGAGGACGGTTGCCGACGAGTCCGATGATTCCCTCTCGGAACGCCTGCGTAATACTCTGATCGAATTCGAAGCGCGACATCCACACGTCGGCGGCCTGCTGGAACGCATCACCGATGGCCTGTCGAGTATGGGGATCTGATTGCAATCCTCTGAAGGTCCCTGGTCCGCTTCTCAGACTCCACTTCTCACACCCTGAAACAGACGTCGCAGATCAGACATTGCTCGTCATGAAAATCGTTTTTGTTTCTCTACTCTTCATGTTCGCGGGCTTTGTCTTTCAGGCCTTTGAGCGACCCACTGTTGAAGATCTGGAATACGAAGCATCCGTAGCGTGGAATGAGACGAATTTGGTTGTGGCCGAGCAATTGGCAAGGCAGGCTCTGGGAAGAAACCCGGACTCCGTTCGTGCCAAAGAGATTCTGAGCAAGCTTGCCGAGCCTTTACAACGTCCTGAAATCGAACTGGCACTGACTCTTGGCGAACAGAATCGTACGGAGCTGAAGGAAAAACAACTTGCAGACGCAGGTCGAATCGCCTTGTCACGAAGTCTGTTTCGCGTCGCTGACGAGTTCTTCTCGGAAGGCGTTCGGCAATCTCCAAAGAATGCCTTACTCCAGCAACAATATGCCACATTGCCGGGTCTCCAGCTCGATGCCGAAAAGATGCAGACACGGTTGATTCAGTGGTCAAAAGTTGGAACTCCCCCGAAGGATCTTGTTGTGATGTTTCTGGGACTGGCCTCGATAGACAGTCGAGGCGCGTCGTCGGCAGAGGAGTGGCTCAGAGCCAGCCTTGCTGCTGATGCGAACGATGTCGATTCTCGCCTCGGTCTGGCACGATGCTTTCTCGCGATGGGCCGTTATCGAGAGTGCATTCAGCTCCTTGATGCGCACTGCGATGATCCGCGCGTCGCCGTTCTTCAGGCTGTTGCGTATGCCACCGATAGAAATTTCGAAGCGGCCTTGCGACTGTTGCCGGACTCTGAACCGGCCTC
>JBIIIF010000299.1:0-8024 GCA_044235005.1 Planctomycetaceae bacterium
CGATTCAACACATCACCGGCTGCTACTTCCGTTGTGTCTGAGCGGCGATCCTCAAGTGCTTCAGGACGGCGTGTCAGGCAGCGCACGCGAATACCCTGCTGTTGCAGAAGAGTCAGCAATCTCCCGCCGACGTATCCTGTTGCCCCGGTCAGCAGCGTCAGCCTTTGGGGCTCATCGACCGGTCGATCTTCCATTTGACGTTTGCCATTCGAGATATCAAAAGAAATTTGAAACCGAACTGATGTACAACCTGACGCAACTCAGCACGTCATGGACGAACCTGAGCCTTGACACGATTACTCGTCCGATTCGGCACTGACCATGAGAGAAATGAATGTTGATGTCAGAGCCACGGAGAATACGCCACAGCCCACAAGAAAAATAACCAGATCGCTACTTGCCATTGTTCGAACTCCCAAGTACCAGTGTTCCGAAACTCAGTATGGACGGCACCCATAGCCCCACGAACATTCCCTCCTGCTTGCTGCCAGTAAACCACAGCGAGATAGAGAAAAGGAATGAAGCACCAGCAGCGACCACGAAGCCAAGTTTCCCCAGCTTTTTCTTATTCATGACTCAGCTCCTTCAGCAGATGTCGAAACTCACCCATCATTCGAATCGTTCAGAACGTTCAATCCCGTGAAGGTCAGCGATTGTTAACTACGGTTCGATCTTATTCGTCCGATTTGCGGTGAACGTGCTCTGCGGCTGAGGACCGTGAACGAAGTTGTTGGACTGGAAAATGCCAGAATACTTGCCCCCTCTCCCGACACCGTTGAGGATTTTGAAAGGTTTGACCCGTGCCGGAGAGGCCAGGTTGTGTTCAACTCGATACGGTCCTTTCGGCCACGGGTTATTCGGCCTGGGATTAAACGTCATGTTCCTTTCGGCCGGATATTTCTGTGGTGTGCCAGGTTTGCGTAAGCGTAAGCAGACGCACGTGGTCACGAGATAACGGGCGTCAACAGTCGAATGCTGCTGCTTTTCCTGATCTTCTGTTTTTCACGAAAAATCGTGTTATGAGTCCGCAATTGAAGGCGGACCCGAGAGGCGCGAAGAGATCGTTGGCAGGGCAATTCCTCACGTAAGAAACCCGGACGAGGCGGACAAAATGGGATCGAAGGTCGTATGCGAAACTTAATTCTCGTCCTGGGAGATCAGCTTGATCAGGCGTCAGCCGCATTCGATGACATCGACACCAGCGGTGATGTTGTCTGGATGGCGGAGGTCGAGGAAGAGGCCACTCATGTCTGGTGTCACAAACTGCGAATCGCGTTGTTCCTGTCCGCCATGCGGCATTTTCGCGACGAACTGACCGGTGCAAAGTACAAGGTACAGTACCACGAGCTTCAAGAGCATTCTGCAAAAGAACATGGCCGTTCTTTTTGTGAGATCCTGAGAGCTGATGTGAAGCGGATGGAACCGAAGCGACTGATTGTCGTGGAGCCGGGTGATTGGCGTGTGAGAACGCAACTTCAGTCCGTCGCTGATGAACTTTGTATCGCTCTTGAGATCCGACCGGACCGTCACTTTTACTGTTCTAATGAGGCGTTCGCGAAGTATGCGGCAGGCCGCAAGAGCCTGTTAATGGAATTCTTTTACCGTGACATGCGAAAACGGCACGGCGTGCTGATGGAGAACGATCAGCCCGCGGGTGGTCAGTGGAACTTCGACCACGACAACCGTGAAAGCTTCGGGAAGACGGGGCCCGGTGAGGTACCGCAGCCCAAATCTTTTCATCCGGATAAGATGACTCAGGAAGTAATCCGGCTGGTGAAGGTACGATTTCCCGACCATCCGGGCAGTCTCGATCATTTTCAACTGCCGGTAACGCGAAAGCAGGCTCAGGTGTTCCTGCGGAATTTCGTCGACAATATTCTTCCTCGCTTCGGAGTGTGGGAAGATGCCATGTGGACTGACGAACCGTTCCTCTATCACTCGCGACTATCCGTTCCGCTCAATTTGAAACTGTTGAATCCGTGCGAATGCGTCGATGCTGCGGTCGAGGCTTATCGAAGAGGCCTTGCTCCTCTGAACAGTGTCGAGGGGTTTGTACGGCAGATTCTTGGCTGGCGAGAATTCATTCGGGGCGTTTACTGGCTCAGGATGCCCGACTACATCGAGATGAATCACTTCGATCATGAACTTGAACTGCCTTCGTTCTTTTGGGACGGTGATACGGAAATGAATTGTGTCAGGCAGTCCATGAAACATGTGATTGATCATGGATACACTCATCATATCGAACGCCTGATGGTGCTGGGGAACTTCGCGCAACTCTGGGGTGCTCACCCGCGTTTATTTCACGAATGGCATATGGCGATGTATCTGGACGCGATCGACTGGGTTTCGCTGCCAAACACGCTGGGGATGAGTCAGTACGGCGATGGCGGGATCGTTGGCACCAAGCCGTATTGTTCCAGCGGCAACTATATCAACAAGATGAGCAATTATTGTTCAGGCTGTCGCTTCGATTTCAAGAAAAGAGTGGGCGAAGACGCTTGTCCGTTTACCACGTTGTACTGGGAATTCATGGATCGGCATTACGATCTGTTGAAAGACAATCAGCGGATGAAGTTTCCCATCAGCAATGTGACGAAGATGCGAGAGAAGCCAAATGATCTGGCTGAAATTCGCTCGCGAGCTGCAGAACTGCGTGCCAATTGGGGCGGCCAAGAATGATGAGATCGAGCGGCTCTGTAACTGAGCACTGGCGTTTCATTGCTCTTCAAATCAAGTGCGAGTGATATCCATGTCCGACGAACATACGAGTGAGATGCTGACGGATGGCGATCTTGACCGAATCATTCAGATGGCATGGGAGGACCGCACATCGTTCGACACCATCCGCAGTCAGTTTGGATTGACCCCCGGAGAAGTCATCAAGCTTATGCGTCAACACCTGAGCACAGGCTCCTTCAAGCTTTGGCGAAAGAGAACTGCAGGTCGGCGTACGAAACATCAGGCACTCCGTACTTTTCGCTTCGGTCGATTTCGTGCTCCCGGGCAGCGTGACTAAGAATCACGTCAGAATAAGGCGGATGCGGATACGTCGACACTCTGCCTTGCTGGACGGATCGGTTCTCTTCGATCATGATCGAAGCCTCGTCCCGTTGACTGATGATGATCTGATTTTTGCCGCCGCTTCATCACATGCTTCAGGACGAGAACGCGGGCTCACGATTTGAGCGAGGAGATTTCGTATAATGACACACGGGCTTACAGTTGGAATCGTCGGGGCCGGGATCGCTGGCCTCGCCTGCGCTCGTGAGCTGGCGGCCAATGGATTCGACGTCACCGTTTTTGACAAGGGGCGAGGCCTTGGCGGCCGAACAGCCACTCGACGGGCTGAGCCGAACTTAAGGTTTGACCACGGTGCTCAGTTTTTCACCGCGGACGATCCGCGATTTCAGGAGATGACGGCCGTTTGGCTTGGGAGAGGAGTTGTGGCTGAGTGGACGGGCAAAATCGTTCGCGTGGAGAACAGAAGATTGGAGAACAGGACCGTGATCGACAGTTCGCCGCAGCCCCGTTATGTGGGAATGCCGGGCATGTCGGCGATGGCTGTCGATCTCGCTGTTGGACTTCGCGTTCGAACCGGGACGCAGATCGTTGCCGTCACCCAAAGGTCGTCCGGTTGGACGATCACGACTGAGGCGAACGAGACGTTTGGTCCGTTCGATACACTGGTCGTTACACTCCCCGCGCCTCAGTCAGCCGCTCTCCTTGGATTGCATCATTTCGGAGCTGTCGCATCCACCGTAAAAATGTCAGCGTGCTGGACTGTGATGGCGGCGTTCGAATCGCGAGTTGATGTGCCGTGGGACGGGGCGTTTGTTCATGACTCGCCCCTTGCCTGGGTCGCTCGAAACAGCTCAAAGCCGGGGCGGGAGCGGGACACAGATTGTTGGGTGTTGCAGGCGAGCCCGGTATGGTCTGCGGAGCATCTTGAAGCGTCTGCGGATGTTGTGGCGAAGAATCTCTTTGAAGCGTTCGAGGCTCTCGTTTCCGGGCTTCTCCCGAGGCAAAGCCATGTCGTGACACACCGCTGGCGGTACGGCCAATGCAATGAGCCCGATAGTCGGCGAATACTTTTCGATTCTGAAATCGGGCTCGCGGTGTGCGGTGACTGGCTGGCTGGCGGTCGGGTCGAGGGCGCGTTTCTGGCCGGGCTCAGGGCTGCAGATGCTGTTGGCCAGCATCGAGCTTCGCAGCTTCATGGTTTGTGAGTGCGAGTACGAATTGATGTCTTCGCCAGCGGCCGGGAATCGCTGTGATAAGCAATCATGAGGCAGTCGAGAAAACTTCCTGGGGTAGAAAGGCAGTACCCTGTGGTTGCGCAGAGTGTTACTCAGAGGACTGGACTGTGTAACATGTCAGAGTGCGCGACTCTGGTGAAGAGAAAATTTGTCGGCGTTACTGTCTGCTGTTTTTTTGTGAAATGCTCGCGCCGAAAAGTTGATTGCAACAATCTTGCAGAGGGTCTGGCTCGGCAGTGCAAAGTGCGATTCGATCGGAAACAGTCTCATTTGCATCCATCGCCGTAAGTCAGATCATCCGGGTTGCCGTTTCCTTTCGTTCTGAAAGTCATACCTCATGATTTCGCAACCAAGCGTCAACAGTCTCCTGAATCGGGTCATCATGTGGAGTCTCCTCGGATTTTGCCTGTTGAACTCGACTGCCGGTTTCACGACGCTGCAGGCTCAGACGCTGCCTTATGAAGTCAGGCTGGAGGTGATCCATCAGGAGCTGAGTTCTGACTTCTGCTGGTTTCATCCTCGGATCGCTGCGATCCCTGTGGCTGACTCGGAAACTCCGATTGTGATCTGCACGCTGCAAAAGCATCTGGGTGTCTCCGATCATTACTCCGGCCTTTACTTTATGAGATCTGATGATGGAGGCTCGACCTGGACTCCTCCCGTTCTCCCGAATGAACTTGACTCCCGAAAGATTGGCGCTGAAACGCTTGCGGTTTGTGATGTGACACCTGGCTGGCATCGTCAGTCCGGGAAGCTTCTCGCGATAGGAACCAAACTGCGATACAGCGAGGCGGGCGAGCAACTTCTGGATCAGCCTCGCTCCCATCAGTGTGCGTATGCCACGTACGATCCCCAAACGGGCGTGTGGTCCGAGTGGAAAATGTTGGCGATGCCGGATGAAGAAACCAAACATTTTCTGGTGGCTCCGGGATGCGTTCAGTGGCTGACGCGTCCGGATGGGACTCTGCTTATACCGATGTACTTCAAGTCCACAGGGCAACAGCGATATCAGTCGACCGTGCTCCATTGTCGTTTTGACGGGACGACAATGGAGCTGATTGAGAAAGGCGATGAGCTGTCTCTGGAGGAAGGACGCGGGCTTTATGAGCCGTCTTTGGCCTTGTTCAGAGGACGGTATTTTCTGACTCTGCGAAACGATGCACTCGGCTACGTGACGACCAGTCAGGATGGCTTGCACTTCGAACCGATCCAGCCGTGGACCTTCGATAATGGTTCGGATCTGGGAAGCTACAACACTCAGCAGCATTGGCTGGTTCACGATCAGGGTTTGTTTCTCAGTTACACACGTCGCGGAGCCAATAACGATCATATTGCTCGCAATCGTGCACCGATTTTTCTGGCACAGGTAGATCCCGCAAAGAAGCATGTCATTCGCGCGACAGAAAAAGTGTTGATCCCGGAGCGAGGAGTGATGCTGGGAAATTTTGGTGCAGCCGCGATTACTCCGAACGAATCCTGGGTAACGGATGCAGAATACATGGCTGAGGGGAAGGTTCATCCTCGAGGAGCCAACGGCAGCGTGTTTGCCGCGCGAGTTCAGTGGAGTCAGCCCAATAAGAATCTGGCCGCTTGCGCGCGGGCTCGAGTTGTCGTGCTGGGAGATTCGATCACGAAAGGTGTTCGATCAGGAGTAACGACGGAACAGACGTTCGCATCATTGCTGCAGTCTTCTCTGCGCGATGCGGGACATGATGTGGATGTGATTAATCATGGAATTGGAGGTGAACGCACCGATCAGGCGCTCACCAGGCTGAGCCGCGACATCCTGAGTCTGGAGCCGACTCTTGTGACAGTCATGTACGGAACGAATGACAGCTATATTGATAAAGGGCAGAAAGAGAGTCGTCTCACGAAGGAAGTTTACGTCGCCAACCTGCAGAAGATCGTCGGTGAGTTGCGTCGCACGGGAATCGAAGTTGTGTTAATGACGGAACCGCGTTGGGGAGATAAGGCCGCGCCGAATGGTGTTGGAGAGAATCCGAATCTGCGACTGGAACCATTTGTGGAAAGTTGCCGAGACGTGGCGCGTGAGCAGAACGTGCCATTGGTGGATCACTTTCGCATCTGGTCCAAAGCCAATGTCGGGGGAACGGATATCGGGGAATGGACGACCGATCAATGCCATCCAAATCCTGCCGGCCACCGGGTTATTTCTGAGGCCATGCTGCCGGTCATTCTTCCTTTGCTGAAGGGGCGAAAAAGTGACAGGTGACCGCTCATTTCAGATAATTTTGGGATCGATGTTGTTTCCGCGAGAAGCAATTGCAGTGAAACAGCCCTCGAATATCGCCAATAATTGCGATTTGGGTGCGAATTGGTCGTCACGCCTGAGTTTATGCCGGTACTGGGCGTGATTTGTCGGCCGTCGGAACCCTGGCAAGTCAGAGTCTGTGCGGTTAGATTTCGTGGTACATTGCCGGATTGACAGCAACTCTGGTCAGACAACTCGACTGGTTATTCCTTTTCAGTATTTCGGGATCACATTTCATGAGTCAGGATCCATCTGCTTCCGCCGTTTCCAGCCCGCCACCAGTTGCTGAGTTGCCGGACCGCATCTTTCTGGTTTCCTACCCAAAGATTGTCTTTCTGTATCCGACGGTGCTGACATCGCTGTTTTGTGCGATCGTCATGTGGGCGAAGGGCGATGTCCCGACGAGCGAAATCGTCGCTCAGCAAAGCCGTGAGGCTCAGATCGTAATGAAGGCTGCAATGCAGACTGCGGATGAGGCGCCTTCGAGTGCAGCTTCGGCTGATGGGGATGCGGCGGGTTCCATGGGTGTAACTCCTGCTGTCGACGCGGTTGCGGCTTCCGAGTCTGCTCCGGCTGCCGATGGGGCAGACTCCGAAGTGGTTTCCGTGAAAATTCATTCGTACCACAACGTGTGTGCTCGAATTTTCCTGATCGTGTTCGCGCTGAATATGGTTGTGATCTCGTTTGACTTCCCACGTACCACGTCGCTGACCTGGTTCTTTGCGATTACAGCCATTGTGATTGGTCTGTGGTTCCTGTTCTCGCAATATCAGGGACTGGCTCCAAAGATTGTTCAGGGATTGCTCACAATCAAGCCATGGGCCAATGCTTCGTTCTACATGATCTACACCATGATCATGTTGTTCCTGTACATGTGGGTCATGATCAGTCGTCGCTTCGATTACTGGGAAGTGAAGGGTAACGAGCTGTTGCATCACCATGGATTCCTGAGCAATCTCGAAAGATTCTCGGCTCCGAATCTGCGGATCGACAAAGAGATCAATGACCTGTTTGAGTACATACTGCTCCGGTCAGGTCGGCTGATCATTCATTGCAGTAATGAGCGTCGAGCGATCGTGCTGGAGAACGTTCTGTGTATCAACAGCAAAGAAGACCTGATTACCCGCATGCTGGGTGCTCTGCAGGTGCGCGTTCGAACTGACAAAGAATAGTGCTCGCTGATGTTGCTCACGGAGAGTCAGCATTGTCTGCCCGCCCCATTTATCTGGACAACAATGCGACGACTCCGCTTGATCCACGCGTGGTAGAGCGGATGAACGAGTGTTTCGCGGCAGCGTTCGCAAACCCCGGGAGTGCTCATTCGTTTGGTCGGGCGGCTCGGCAGGTTCTGGAAGACAGTCGCGAGAGTATCGCTGACATTCTGTCGGCCGATGCGTCGGAGTTGATTTTCACCAGTGGTGGAACTGAATCCATCAATATGGCGGTGCATGGTTTTACGATAGGCCGCAAAGGTCTGATCGCCACAACCGACG
>JBIIIF010000300.1:0-7998 GCA_044235005.1 Planctomycetaceae bacterium
TCAGCAACACCGGGAGCAGCCATACAATTACGTTCAACAATGCCGGGAGCTATACGCTCAGGGCGGCCGTTGATGCGGTGTCTTTGAGCTTAAACTTCTCTGTTGTCCAGACATTGACGAGCATGACCCTGACTCCGGGAAATCTCACGGTCTCCTATGGAATGACTCAGCAGTTCCTCGCGAGTGCTCTGGATCAGTTCGAGTCGCCGTTTATCATTCAGCCTGCATTTCTATGGTCCACAACGGGAGGAACGATTTCGAATACGGGTTTCTATACGGCCGGGACGCAGGCCGGTTCTTACTCCGTCAGTGCCAAAGCCGGGACGTTCACCGCGACAATGCCTTTTACCGTCATCGCCCCGACAATTCCGGATGGCTTGCTGGATCCCGATCTGTCTTCTCTCGTGAATGGCTACTATGGCGACGGCCTGATTGATCGAACTGACATGATGGCAATCCTGCGGAGTGCCGGAGTTGACGGAATGGTCAGTGCCACAGAACTGGCGGATTTTCGATTTCTGGTTTCCAGTACGACGCCGTATACGATGCCAGAGTATGTGCGTGGCCTTGCCACTGATGTCGTGAACACCAGTCCGGCGAATCTCAGGTACAAAGGACAGACGGCCGGTAATCTTTCAGCAGGCAGCTCGTCCACACTACTCAATAATCTTGTCGACAAATGGTTCCTTGGCACCGATGAACCCGCGTTAACAACATCCCAACTGACCTATCAGACAACGATTGGGAATTTATTTAACGGTACGCCATCACGCGCTGATGCACGCCAGGGAGCTCTGGGCGACTGTTACTTTATCGCGGCCGTTGCATCGATCGCTGACAGTAACCCGGACGCTGTTCGCAATATGTTTGTCGATAACGGCGATGGAACTTACACCGTTCGCTTCTACAGCGTGCATGATGGCATGGCCGATTATGTGACCGTGAACCGTCGCTTGCCAGCTCAGTTCAACGGTGCGTTGGGGTATTCAGGATACGGATTGAGCGTTTCATCTACCTCCACAACCGTCTGGATCGCTCTGGCAGAAAAAGCTTACGCTCAGTGGAACGAAACGGGCAATGAAGGTCGTGACGGCACGAATCGCTATGCAGCCATTGAGGGCGGCTGGATGGGATATGTGAATGCTCAGGTGCTGGGTACTGCGTCTTCAAACTATTCATTGGCATCCAGCAACAAGCAAACATTGATTACCGCATTGAACACCCAGAAGGCGGTGACGATAGGAACCAACACGTCCGTGTCTGCCGGGCTTTACGGTTCTCATGCCTATCTGGTGACAGGATATGAAGCGTCGACTGATACCTTCCGGCTGCATAATCCGTGGGGCTTCAGCCATCCTGGAGCACTGAGCTACTCACAGCTTCAGGCGTACTGTTCCATGTTCGTGGTTGCGGACGCTTCGGGCTCAAGTCCTGTTTCAGGGGCAGTGGTCTCGACAATATCAAATCTACATTTCGTGATGCCTGGATTCGCCAGCAGCCATGCAGAGAGCAACTCCGGCTTGGTCGATCTCGACGCAGCATCAGCGGAACATCCGCTGGATTATTCCATCGCACAGGTCAACGCTGGATCATCCGCGAGTTCTGAGAAGCACTCTGATCGAAGTTACCCACGGGTACTCACAAGACTTCGCATCAACTTTATGCACGACGATTCAGTCGAGTCTGATTTGTGGGAGGTCAGTTTGCCGACGGATCATCTGACAGAAATGGAGTTCGACTTGATTGACCGGCTGTTTGCTGAACAGGGTGAGCCGATCGCTGTGTGAATAGACTGTGCTCCGGGCTGTTGGGTAACGGATTCTTGCACCGTAGTGATCCATGTTCAGGAGCTATGCTTAGCAGCAGTCCCGAAATAGCATCCGGTTTTTACTGAGGCGATAAATCACAACCCGAAACGTCAGCGAGGTTTTTTTCTACATGGCACCGATCCCTCGCTGACGCGTCGGGTTGTTAGTTAGGGAACTTATCTCGGGACTGGTCCTAACTGTCCTCGGTCCCATTGCGAGTAGTGCAAAGGCCGTTAAACCACCGGGGTGAACCTGGTGGCGGATGGGAGCAGGGCTGGCTTCGATCTGATGGTTTGGTAAACGACGTTGACCGAGATCAAAGAGAACGCATCTCTAATTCTTTGTCTTCTTTTTTCCTTTGGCTCTCTGCTTTGTTTGAGGAGGCGTCGTCAGTTTGGCGAGGGCTGTAAAGCTGTCGGTTTGTTTTTGCCAGACGGCTTCTAATTCTTTGACTTTGTCAGGCATCTGAATTGCCAGATTTGTCTGCTCTGCTCGATCTTCGGCGAGGTTATACAATTCCCAGGGATCTCCTTTCGCAGCAACCAGCTTCCAGTCGCCGACTCGAACCGCACGGTTGCCTTCGTGGAGCCACCAGAGGAATTCTCGTGCAACAGGCTCGTCGTTCATGATCGTGGGAAGCAGGCTGCTTCCTGCAAATGGCGGAACCTGCTCAGCGCTGTCTGCAACGCGTTCCTGTTCAACACTGTCCGCCAGCCCGGTGGCCTCCAGAATGGTCGGGACGATATCAATCAAGTGTCCCGGTGTGTGCCGCAATTCGTTGGTCTTCGAAATTCCCTTGGGCCAATGCACGATCAAAGGAGTACTGATGCCTCCTTCATGAACCCACGTCTTATGACGACGAAACGGAGTGTTCGCCGCGCTGGAGAATCCGGGACCAAGACATAGGTAAGACTTTTCACTTCCCGGGGCTGCCATTGGATCATGTCCACCATGCCGCACCATAATCTCCGCACTGGCTCCGTTGTCGGAAGCGACGAAGATCAGAGTATTCTCGAAGGCACCCATCGATCGAAGCTGATCTAGATACCGTCCGATTTCCTGATCCATGCGATCGATCATTGCGGCATGAATCGCCATCTTAGTCGCCTGAAACCGACGCTGTTCGTCGGTAAGCTCCGTCCATGGCAGAGGTCGATTGATCTCACCGGGCCCAAGCTTTACGAAGGCATCTGGAAAGTCATAAGGCGGACCGACTTCGCGTTCGAGTACGGATAACGCTGTCGTCACTAGTCCCATTTCACGTTGTTGAGCATGACGAGCCTGACGCAACTGGTCCCATCCCTCGAGATAACGATCGCGGTATTTGGCGATGTCTTCTGTCTTCGCGTGCAATGGAAAATGAGGAGCGATAAACGGCAGATAGTGGAGGAACGGTTTGCCGCCGTGATTCGCGGCGTGATCTTTCAGGCATTCAATGGCATGTTCAGCCGTCGCCGTTGTCACGTAGTAGTTCGATTCATCCTCGGCCGGAACAACCGGCTTATCGTCGATCAGGTTGCCTTTGGCGGTGAAAAAGTTTCCGTCGTTTCGAGTATGCAAAGATCGATCAAAACCGCCTGCCAGTACATCGCCATCGATATGCCATTTGCCGCTGTGGTAACTGCGATACCCAATCTTCTTTAGACGTTCCGGCAGCAGCCTGGCCCACTTCGGACGTGCGCCCTGATTGCCACCGGGCAGATCCGGCAACGCATCGCGATGAATTTGCTGAGGATAGTAGCCTGTCATCAAGGCCGCTCGCGAAGGCCAGCATCGCGCGGTGTTGTAGAACTGAGTAAACCGGACGCCGTTCTTTGCGAGCCCATCCAGATTCGGTGTTGCGATCTCGCCGCCATAGCAGCCCAGATCGGAGTAGCCCATGTCATCAGCCAGAATGATGACGATGTTTGGTGGGGCTGCTTCGAGCCTTGTTGTGGTCAGCAAAAGCAGACAGAGCGGGAGGAAATACTTCATGTGGGATTCCCGGCAAGCTGAACCGGACGCTAACGCGTTCCGGCTGATGGTGTTGACGCTAAGTCAGGGAGGGATCGACGCGTGGCGAAGTTACTTTTCACCCGCTGCCGTCAACTGCATGGCTTCGGCGACGGATTTGTTTCCAGCGGGCTTCTTGTCGTCAAAAGGTCCATCGGAGCCGCCCTTCGGCCATGTGGACGGATCAGCAAATTGGCCGTCGTCTTTATACTGCTTCTGCAGTCGAGCGATCTCAGCCTTCAGCTCGGCAAACTTTGCAGCGGTCTCAGGCTTGTTGCGACTGGCTTCAGAGAACAGCAAATTGTTCTGTTCGGCCGGGTCGTTGACGATATCGAACATCTCATAAGCGTCCTGCTTCCAGTAATGAATCAGCTTGTGAGTTGCCGTGCGAACTCCCAAATGAGCCACGGTGTTGTGATGTCCGGGATCATGGTAGTAGCGATAGTAGACGCTGGTTCGCCAGTCTGCGGGTGATTCGCCGCGAAGAATCGGAGCCAGAGATTGCCCCTGCATGGAATCCGGAACGGGCAATCCGGCGAGGTCAAGAAAGGTCGGTGCCAGATCGATGTTGGCGACGAACTGCGTTGGCACATTGCCCGCTTTGACTCCGGGACCGCGAGCAATCAGCGGAGTCTTCAGGCCGGGTTCATACATAAATCGTTTGTCGTAAAGTCCGAGATCACCAAGATACCAGCCATTGTCGGCGGAGTACATGACGATCGTGTTTTCCGCGAGCCCATGCTGGTCGAGATAGTCCAGAACCTTTCCTACGCTGTCATCAACTCCCTGAACGCAGGCAAGATAGTCCTGCATGTATTGCTGATACTTCCACTGGACCAGATCTTTTCCCGTCAGTGTTTTGCCATCGACCGTGAGTTCCATCGGCTTTGCATTGTACCACTGAGCCAGCGCCGGACCTTTCAGGTCCGCTGGCGGCTCGAGCTTCAGATCTCGCCGTGTCAGATCGCGAGCGACTGTCTGCTCGTTGATCGGCAGCGCTGTGGGGCGAGTCGCGTAGTCGTCAAAGAGAGTTTCTGGCTCCGGAATTACGGCATTCTGAAAACGCGCTTTGTTGCGTTCATCCGGCTCCCAGGCTCGATGTGGTGCTTTCTGGTGCAGCATCAGGAAGAACGGTTTATCTTTGGGACGTGTTTCGAGAAATTCGATTCCGAGGTCCGTGGTAATGTCGGTGCAGTGTCCTTCGATGTTGACCTTCTTGCCGGGAACGAGGAACGTCGGATTCCAATAAGCGCCCTGCCCTGGCAGAACAATCCAGCGATCGAAGCCTGTGGGATCTGACCCCAGATGCCACTTACCGATCATTCCCGTGTGATAACCACCAGCCTGCAAACGCTTGGCCGCATTGTCTCGAGCTCCATCGAATCGATTGAAGACTGGGACTCCATTCAGATGCGAATACTGCCCCGTCAGCAATGTCGCGCGGCTCGGAGTGCAGATCGAATTCGTGACAAACGAATTGACGAATCGAGCACCATCTTTGGCGAGGCGGTCGAGATGCGGAGTTTGATTGACCTTTGATCCATACGCCGAGATTGCATGTTGGGCGTGGTCATCGGAGAAGATAAAGATGATATTCGGTCGTTCCGCAGCCAGCAGAGTCTGGCAGGCGACTGACAAAACAAAGACTGCGGCGCAGAGAAGTTTCTGCATCGTAATGGGCCTTTCGAAGCTCGTGGGTCAGGAGTCGATTGCTGAATGCGTGAGGAAATTTTCAGCAGCAAGACTTTAGTTAATCACGCCGTCGTTAGGAAGCGGCGGGCGACTTTGCTGGAGTCGAGCAGGGTTGCCAAATCTGGTAGGTCCTGCCTGCCGGGCAGGACTTCGCGACTTGTGTGCATGTGATCTTATTGCGGAGCCTGCAATCCCCATGGAATCACCCGAGGGGCTTCGCCTCCATGGCGTGGAAGTAAGCTCGACTTGCCACAATGGAGCTTGTACTGAGGCGTCAAACGTTTAGTGCTGCAATGAGTTCCAGTGGGACAACTGCCGTTCTGGTTCCTCCTGGTAGAGGCGGCAGTAGGTAGCCCCAGGCTTTTGCCTGGGGAAGACGTTTGAAAATGAACATAAGCCATGAAACGGCGACAGCAATGTGTTGATACCGTTGAAAGAACATCGCTGTCGCCGTTGCATGGCTGTTGGATATTGTTTTCGCCTCCCACCCGAGGCTGGAGCCTGGGGCTAAATGCCGCCGCAGCTCCACTGTGAAACACTGCGCGAAACAACGGACCAGAACTTGCTCAATCCCAAGCGATGTCACCCCTGATTTGTTTTACCCCAGGCTTGTCCCCATGGAGCGATGATCTCAACCAGATTCGAAGATTTCTCCGTGATGTCACGCCACTGAAGAGCTTGTCTTCGAATTGTCCTGACGGCTGCGGTAACCGCGCCGCCAAAGACCTTGATCTGAAAACCTACATTATCGGTGATGCTGAATCACAGCTTAGTTATCCGTAAAGACCGAAGGCATCTTTGAAACATCATCCAGTGGCCATGGAAGAATATGAAAACCGCATTGTAATGAAGAATCTGCTGGTCTCTCGACCTCGAAGCCGCTCACAACACCCTGTACCATGTTCAGTTCGATTGCACTGCGATGTCGCAGTAATCTGTCCGATGCTGAGGCGAATGTGATGTCATTTACCTTTGAGTACTGTGATGACCAAAACACTTTCAAGTCGTCGAATAAGTTCCGTATACCTGGCTTGGTTATGTGTCCTGACGCTCACGATGCCAGCATCCGCGGCTGACGAGACGACTCCTGCAAAAAGTGCTTTTAGCGAAGCCGTGGATCGAGGCCTGGCTCCAAATGGAAGCCTCTGGGAGCAGTTGTATGATAAAGGCCAAAGAGTAGAAACTCATGCGGATGTCCGGGCGTTTGTGCGTGCCATTAAACGAATGCAGGAAGTAGAAACGTACGGAGAAAACGAATGGTCTGTTTTATCTGTTCTTTTGTATGCAGCCTGGTGCCGTGTAAATGACTCTGACGATCCAGAGGATATTCAGGGGCGAAAACTGTTCGTTGATGAGGCAGGCGCCGACCTGGTGAAACTGAGTGACAAGCTTGGCCTCATGGCTGCGTCCGCGGATCGGGATTCGTGTTTGCTGGATACACTTGAACTTCTCGCATGGTGCAATTCAAAAGAGGGAAAACAGCGGGTCCTGAAACTCGCAAAGGCCAATGTCGGTGTCGACGAAACTGGTTGGTATTCCGTTTTTGATATCTACTTTGAACAGGATCGCGACTTCTGCCAACAGCTCCTCAAAGAACTATCCGCCCCTCTGCCCTCCGGATATCTCGCGGCAGCTTACCTGAAGATGTGCAATCTGATGGCGATGTCCCAATCTGATTTCGTGCATCCATTTAACAGCGAGCAGGGCTTACAGCGGATGACCGAACTGTTTTCAGATCGCTTCCAGTGCTATCTCCATCAAATTGAAGCATGTGCAACGGACCGAATTGCGCCGGAAGTTGCGGAGAAATTCTTCAACGCGATGATCGAGCAGAACATTGTGGAGTACTCCCCGATGGCGGCACTCAGGTCGGCGCAACGCGGGTTTCCATCGGGACTCAGGTCACTCCAGGCTATGTGTTCCGATTTGCTCCATCACCGCGACGCGGTTGAACATCTAAAGTCCCTCGGCCGAGCGGACCTGCTTCCATCAGACGCCATCAGTGTTGAGTTTACAGCCAGGTCTGACTTCCTGATGTCTCTTGTCAGCATTACACCCGAGTATGCTCGAAACGCGCGGTTAGAAGTTGTCGCGAAGCGGCAGTGGAAACTGCCGGGGGACCGTGAACTCAAAGAGATCATGCTCCTGAGATACACTGCAGAGACCGAAGATCCTTTGAATCCGCGTACTGCAACAGCTTTTCATCATGGAACAGTCTTTCGTCGGCTCGATGGGAATCCTGAGCAGTGGCACATTGACGATGCTTTTGCCAGTTATTGTGGGCGCCGAATCCGAATGGATTTCGGGGAGTGGTCTGTTTCCGGTCCGGCAAAGCCCCCTTCTGACTGGAACGGTGGCGTTCTGGAACTGCTTCACGACAGGGTAGAGCTTCGACCGTCCGTGGAGGTGAATTACCCTTGTCACGATGGCGGCGAGCCAAAGATTGCCGTCGCGGCGGCTGAGAAAGAGGGAAAACGCGGCTTCGCCGTTTTCGACGGCTCTCGTT
>JBIIIF010000301.1:0-7992 GCA_044235005.1 Planctomycetaceae bacterium
CCGGCAACGATGCGAAACGCCTGATGCTGACAAATGCTCGCGCCGACTACTCACAAGACGGCTGGCCGGTCGCGAACGCCCTGGACGGTGACAAGAAAACCGGCTGGGCCGTAAGTCCTCGTCAGCGTGAAAGACATGCGGCTCTCTTCACGTTTGCGGAGCCTTTGCAACTGGACGGCGATGCAACGCTGCAAATCACAATGCGTCAGCATTACGGCGACTCCCTGGTGCTGCGGCGTTTTCGCCTGTCAACGACGGGTAAAGATGCGGACAAGATTGAGCTGCCTCAGCCATCCGCCGAGGAACGTCGAATCATCGATGAACTCGCTGCGGCCAATAAAGAGCTGACAGATCTCAACGGGCGTCTTCCAAAGATTCCCGTCCTGCGAGCTCTCGAAGAATCAAGACAACGCGTCACAAAGATTCATCGCCGAGGCAACTTTCTGGATCAGGGAGATGAAGTCACCGCCTCACTGCCAAATTCATTTCACAAGCTTGATGATGCAACTTCATTGAATCGCCTCGCCCTGGCTCAGTGGCTGATGAGTCGTGACAATACTCTGACAGCTCGAGTCTGGGCGAATCGCATCTGGGCTCGTCTGTTTGGTCTTGGCATTGTCGAAACTGAAGAAGACTTCGGAGCACTGGGCGCGTTGCCGACTCATCCGGAACTCCTGGACCTGATCGCCTCAGAGTATCGCGACAACGGCTGGTCGCTGAAGAAGCTGCTAAAGACGATCGTAATGAGCCGCACCTACCGACAGTCATCCGAAGCGACCGCAAAGCTGCGCGAATTGGATCCTCGCAATCAGCTGCTTAGCCGGGGGCCTCGGTTTCGCCTTTCTGGTGAAACGGTCCGCGATGAATCACTCGCTGTTGCTGGATTGTTGTCAAAGAAAATGGGCGGACCTCCCGTCATGCCGCCTCAGCCGGAAGGACTTTGGCGTTCAACGTATAACGGGCAGAAATGGATTAACGCGGAAGGAGAAGATCGCTTCCGTCGAGCACTCTATACGTATCTCAAGCGAACAACTCCGTATCCTTCGATGACGACATTTGACGGAGGCAGCGGCGAAGTTTGCCAGATCCGCCGTATTCGCACGAATACTCCGTTGCAGGCGTTGGTAACACTGAATGATCCGGTCTATCTCGAAGCCGCTGGTGCCCTGGCCGCGACGATGGCCACGACTGACGGCGAGGCCTCAGTCAAAGCAGCGAAGGGACTTCGGCGAGCCCTCATTCGCCCGTTGCATGACGGAGAAGTCCTGCCACTGGTGAAGCTGCATCAGGACGCCTCACAGGAGTATTCTGCTCTGGAGGAAGAGACTGCAGCGTTAATCAAATCAGCGGGGACAAAAACACCGGAAGGCATGTCCAACGCTGACTATGCCGCATGGATTGTTGTTGCGAATACGATCCTGAATCTGGATGAATTCCTGTCGAAGAATTGAAGCGAGTTAAGGGGTCGAGTGTCTCAGGCTGGACCAATCGCCGGCCTGCATCCATTCGACCATTCTTGACAGGGCACCAAAACGACAGCTTGTCAGCGCGGAGTCAACGCCAAAGGCTCCGTTCTGCTTCAAAGACCCGAGTGGGACATGAACAACCGACCTGCGGCAGAAAACGAGGTCTGTAGTAGTCATAGACGGCAATTATGGGCCTCTGCCCTGACTTCACGGCTTTCCTGGCACTAATTACAGTATTGCCACGGCCGATGAATTTCAGTCTTCTGCATTCGCACATTGACACGTTTTTCGGAATTCAGTAGACCACGCAGAATACTACGAATGTCGTATTTGTCGCAGCGAAGGATCTGCTGTGTCAGAGGTGGTTCAGGGAGGTCGCCATGCAGTTATCAGTTGTTATTCCGGTTCATAACGAAGCGGAAAATATTGGAGGGTTGCTGCAGGAGATCCATGACGCGCTCGATTACTTCTGCGCGTTTGAAATCATCGTTGTGGACGACGGAAGTACGGACACGACTCCAAGCCTGCTCAACCAGCTCAAAGCAAAATTTGGTTCATTGCGAATCGTTCGGCACCAGACATCCTGTGGGCAAAGTACGGCGCTCATGACAGGAATTGATGCGGCCGTCGCACCGATCATCGCGACTCTGGATGGCGACGGGCAGAATGATCCCGCCAACATCCCTGCCATGCTGACAGCACTTCAGGCCGCAAAACCCGAAGATCGCCTGATGATGGTGACTGGGTTCCGGAAGACTCGTAAAGACTCGTGGTGGAGACTGTTCTGTTCTCGCGTTGCGAATGGTGTTCGCAGTCGAATTCTGGGAGATCAGACGCCGGATACCGGATGTGGAATTAAGGTCTTCTACCGGGAAGCATTTCTCCGAATGCCGCGATTCAACCATATGCATCGATTCATGCCGGCCTTGATTATTCGCGGCGGTGGTCGCGTACTTTCGGTGCCGGTCAATCATCGACCGCGAGTTCATGGCCGTTCGCACTACGGAACTCTGCAGCGACTGATATATGGCCTCATCGATCTGGCCGGTGTTGCGTGGCTTATTCGCAGAAATCAATTACCAGTCATTGCTCAAATGGATGTGGCTCATGACGAAAGACCATTGGTGGATAGCATTCGGTTTGATGGGGCAGCTCCTGTTCTCCGCCCGATTCGTCGTGCAGTGGCTTAAGAGCGAGAAGGAAAAGAGGAGCGTCATACCCACAGCATTCTGGTACTTCAGTATCAGCGGCGGGATCGTGCTTTTGACCTACGCATTGCACAAACAGGATCCGGTGTTTATCCTCGGACAAAGTCTTGGGCTCTTTATTTACATGCGCAACGTGCAGTTGATTCGCAAGGAACGCAACCGTCTGAAAATCGCGGCCTCTGCCGAATCTGCGATTATGGCGAACTCGGAATCAGTCACCCGCCGAGCCGCCTGACAGAGACCGTTTGATTCCATGCGCGGCACAAAATCGGGCGTTGTGCTTGCCGGATCCATAATGCAGATCATTATTTCAATCGCGGCCGCGTACAAAATAAGAGCGCGGGACTTCTCAGACCACTCGTAAAGCTCACGCCTGTATGCGATATCTCTTGTGGTCTGTCGTGCTGGCGACAATGTTGACGGCGGTCGTCGTGATCAGCCGACCGATCCTGCCAGTCGACGAAACTCGATATCTGAGTGTCGCATGGGAGGCTCATCAACGCGGCGACTATCTGGTTTCGCATCTGAATGGCGAACCCTACAGCCACAAACCGCCGCTCCTGTTCTGGCTGATCAATGTCGTCTGGTTTGTGACAGGGGTCGATGAACTGGCCGGTCGGCTGGTCGCTCCGGCGTCCGGACTTATGTGCCTGGTGCTGACGTTCCTGATGACGCGACGACTATGGCCGCAGAACCTGCAGGTGATTCAACTGGCTCCTGTTGTCCACGTGTCGCTGATGCTGTGGATTGTGTTCTGCCCGCTGACAATGTTCGACACGTTACTGACCTGCTGCAGCCTGTGTTCATTATTGGGTCTGCTGTACGCGTCAGAGGGAAAAACTTACCCAGGCTGGCTGCTGGCTGGCTGCGGAATGGGGCTCGGGATTCTGACCAAGGGCCCGGTTGTACTGGTTCATGTGTTACCCGCCGCATTGATGGCTCCGTGGTGGTCCAGCACCGTGCGATCACGAATATCTCGCTGGTATGCAGGTCTTCTCGTCGCAATCCTGCTGGCGGTGGCCATCGGATTGGCATGGGCTCTTCCTTCGGCAGCGGCGGGAGGAGCGAAGTATTCCAATGAACTGCTCTTTGGCCAGACGGCCGGCCGCATGGTTAATTCATTCGCGCATCGTCAGCCATTCTGGTGGTATTTGCCATGGTTGCCGTTGTGTCTGATGCCCTGGATCTCCTTCGGAGCCGTCTGGCGCGGGTTTCGACTGACCGCGTTCGACAGTGGAATGCGGTTTCTTGTGTGCTGCGCTGGCGGCTCCCTGTTGATCCTGACATTGGTGAGCGGAAAACAGATTTATTACCTGCTGCCGATGTTCCCGCCCTGCGCCATAATCCTGGCCCGGATCATGACCTCCGTTGACAACGTCGGTCGACGAGATTTGGCGTTCATTGCCCCCGGAACGATCGGGATGGCATGGTTGCCCACGGTGTTTAATTCCATACCGGAGTTGACCAAAGCCCGACTCACCGGCGTTCTGGATAACTCCTATGCGATCCCACTGGGACTGTGCGGCGCTCTGCTGCTGGTTCCAGCGTGGAAGAAAGTCTCCAGTCTGGTTCTTGCCGTGGCGACTTCGAGTGTCGTGTTCATCTCGATCGTCGTCTGGGGCATCTCGGGAAGTCTCTGGGACGGATTCAATCTGAAGCCCATCGCTCACTTCACGGCAGGATGTTCTCGCCCCGTCGCATGGCTCGGTGATTACCATGGCCAATTAAATTTTATCGGTGAGATCCCATCAATCGATGAAACCTTCAACACAGAGGCGTTGGAGCATTGGCTGGTGAAAAACCCGGAGGGGGCTGTTATTGTTCGCCTGAGCGAAGCAAATCCGGCCTGGCAGAGTTTAAAGGAGCCTCTCGATGCCGTCGATCGAACTGAACCGTCGGGCGAGCAGAAGCAACTCATTTCCGATTTGCTTTCATCGCATCCAGAGTTCCCGTTGGCGAGGCTGAAGCCTGAGATTCTGTTTGCACAGAAAATCCGACGAGGTCTGACTTTTGATCTGACCGTCATCGTCAGCTACCGAGACGCGACGTCCCTGCCGCAACAAAACTAGCGATGCATCCGGAGGCCAGCGTTCTGAAGCTGCGCTGTTCAAGACTGCCGGATATCAACGGGGCGAAAACAAAGGGCTCGCGTGGGCCGGATCCCTGGCATCGCGACCGACAGAACGCAGTCAACGTGGTCAACGTGGTCGTTCTCGCAATTCACCGACCCCCAATCGTGTATGATGCTGGTGAAAGGCGGCGGGCTCGCTCATCATAAACAATGGAATTCGATATTCTGCCGCAAGTCTTCAACCAGAATCACAATCCTGCCTGACAATCAAGCGTCTGCAATGCAACTCCGTCATACTCTGTCTGCACTCCTGTTTGTTTGGGCGTTGTGGCCTGCACACGGCACGGCCTCTGATCTTGTCGCAGAACGAGAACAGGTCAAAAACGCTTTGCAGATTCTGGATGCGTGGCACAACGATCAACCTGAGACCGGTGAACGATTTTTACACATTGTCTGCTGGACGCCCTCAGATCGAGAACTCCCCGCCGACTATCAGGCACGCCTGACCCGGATCATGGAACATATCCAGGCCTTCTATGCGGAAGAGATGGAACGCTATGGTATGCCCGATCGCACGATTCGACTTCGCTACAATGATAAACATTTGCTGCTGCACATTGTGAAAGGAAACCATCCGACCGCACACTACGCGACGGAGTCAGGCTCCGAGATTCGGAAAGAATGCCTGCCTGTGCTGACTGCCGCCGGTATCGATGCCAGCAAGGAAACGATCTTTATCCTGTGTAACCTCGCCACATGGGATGCGAAGCAGCTTCAGTTTACTCACAACTCACCGTACTACGCTGGCGGTTCTTTTCGCAGCGGAACCGCATGGCAACTGGATTCGCCGGAACTGGATACTCTGAACCTGAAACTGAAGGAGCCGATGATTGAAGATGGCCAATATGGCCGCATCTCATTGGGCAAACATAACTCCATTTTTATCGGCGGTATGGCTCATGAACTGGGCCATGCACTGGGGCTGCCTCATTGCACAGCACGGCCGGATGAATCGGTGAAGGGTGAAGCCCTGATGGGTTCAGGGAATCGCACGTACGGAGATGAACTGCGTGGCGAAGGCAAAGGTTCGTTTCTGACTTTGGCCCACGCACTTCGCCTCGCTTCACACCCGCAGTTCTCGAAATCTGTCAAAGGCATGAACCTCGAAACTCGTGCAGAGATTAACGAACTGAACATTGAGGCGAAGGGTAAGAGCATTCAAGTGGCCGGGATCTTGAAAGCAGATCCGCCGGTCTACGCTGTGGTGGCCTACTTTGATCCGGAGGGCGGTAGTGATTATGACGCAACCACCGCGTCCGCAATCCCGACAGCAGATGGCCGTTTCACTCTTAGCTCGGAGGCATTGCGACATGGAAAAGCCGGTGAGTTGAGATTGTTTCCCCTGCATGTTAACGGATCCGCAGCCGGTCAGATGTCAGCGACAGACTTTCGTTATCCCTACGTCATCAAGCCTGATGGAACGCCCGATCTGACAGCCATTCAGACACGGCAACAGTTGCAGTCGATCGTTGCGGCGCTGACCAATGGTGATGAAAAGAAAGCCGCCGCGCTGGCCGGAGAAATTAAGGACGCAAAGATCGCGACGATTGCGGAACGACTGGTGCGACCGATTAAGGCGACTCAAACTCCAGCGAACATTGTGAGCAACAAGAAGAGTGTTCCCTTAACCAACTGCGTTGCCGCAAGTTCTAAAGTGGGCTGGGGCAAGGTGGTTTATGACCGAGTTCCTGATGAACAAATGCTGCTGGAGTGTGGTGGTCAGTTCTTTGAAACAGGCATCTACGCTCACGCACCCGCTCTTCATGTTTATGAATTGAGCGGTAAATGGTCTTCCATGAACGGCCACGTCGGCCTCGCCTCAGGACATGATGGATCAGTCGAATTTGAAATCAAGGGCGACGGCCGGACACTGTGGAAGTCGGATGTCGTCGAGTCCTCTGCAGCAGTGCCATTCGAAGTGTCGCTGGAGGGTATCCAGAAGTTGGAACTGCTGACTCACACCACCGACGACGGCGCTGGAGCTGACTGGGGAATGTGGCTTGATCCCACGTTGCAGCGATAGAAATCGCAGAGGCATTTTGAGTCAGCATCCTGGGCTCAAAGCGGTCGGGGCGGTCACCAACTCGATGCCTGGAAATTGCATCGGATACAGGCATGCCAGCTCTTCCTTCGACGCTTGTTCTGGATCAAGCAGAGTTGTTACCACCAACATGGATTTAGTTCAGAAACCCGGCTGCTCGATGCGAATCCGAGCTTCACGAATCATCACATGATCAGGAAGTGAGTGATACGTCTTGCGATCAACTGAACGTATTGATTTCGGCTTTTAAACCTGACAGCCTTTCCACAGCCAATTGCGAGCCGCCTGACGATCAAGGACTCGCCCAACTCGACAAGCGACGTCGGCGAAGAACTGTTCCGGCAATCGCTTTCTGGCCTGGCAATAGGCCCCTGTCTCTGACGAGCAGGCACGCTGTCCTCGCGAGATGCGATGAGCGATCAATCGAGCGACTGCTGATCGGCACGAATGATCTGAGCTAAGAACCTGACTGAGAAAGACCCATAGCGTGACCAATGGCGTATAGTTTACCCGCAATGACTTGCTGAAAATTTACGTGCCATTCGTCGATGTGATGGAGCCGGAAACACAGGGAACCGCCACGCGATGCGGTGAACAGTTTCGTGAACCTGAAGGTACGCGCACGGTCTCAGCGTTTCGTTTCTGTCAGCGATCAGTCTGGAACCAGCTACCAGCCGAATCAGCAGAGATCGCTGCTGTTCCAGGATCCAGGGCACAAGTGGTTTGGTTCTTGAGTGCAGCTTCAGTATGCCGGACAGTATTACTGTTTGTCCCGGAGCCGCAACCCATGGCCGATATCACGCAAATCCTGTGTCAGATCGAATCCGGCGATCCTGCGGCTGCCGAGCAGTTGTTGCCGCTCATTTACGATGGAATTGCGGAAGCTCGCGGAAGCCTGGATGGCTAAGGAATTACCCGGTCAGACACTGCAGGCGGCTGCACTCGCATATGACGCCTGTCTTCGACTAGTCGATTTCGTTCGCTTTCATGGAACGATCACCGACCAGATCGTCTCGACCCGGCATGCAACTGGGGTTTGGGACTGACATATTGCAATGCTGCTGAATCACGGACCCTCGCGGGAGGAGTCTTTCAGTCGGGCACGACTGCGCCCCTTCTCCAATTCGGCGCTGGAAGCACCACTCG
>JBIIIF010000302.1:0-7943 GCA_044235005.1 Planctomycetaceae bacterium
TTTTCAAACTCCGGACTGATTTCGTTTCTCGCCATGCGGGGAGTGTACGGCTAAAGCCGACGTGGTCAACGGACGAATTCCTACAAATTCCTGTACAAGAATCGTTCGACGGTTGGCCATACGGCAGCAAAAGTAGACACTATCTCGTTGGCGCCCGAATGTTTCCCTGGTGGTGGTATAGATTGCGTCGCCACTGACGTGTGTGAAAGTATTCAGGGACGATCATTTCCAGAGCGTCACTTATCAGAAGCAATAAGCTGCTGGGGGCATCTTTGTGGACGCCCTGTTCCCGATTTTTTGTCGCATCACTGCCTTCACATCGTTTTTTACCTCGCTGGCGGCGCTATTTTGTTTCAGCGAAACCGTAGCTGACCTCCTCAATTGATCAATGAGTGCAACAATTTCCAACCAGCCTGCTTCCACTGAGCCTCCAAAGCCTGCCATTAAAGCCTCTCGGCAGGGTTTGATCTGCATGTGGCATGGTCTTACGATTTGCGGCCTGTGGCATTTGCTCCGAATGAAGCCCAGAATATCCTGGGGATATCTTCCCAGATGGATCACGATCGCGCTCATCAGCGGGCTCAATTCCCTGTACGGTGTACTGGAAAAGTTGTTTTTCGGGAGACAAGTTGCTCGAACTCGGATTCTCCATCCCCCGGTTTTCATTCTGGGGCACTGGAGAAGTGGCACCACGATGCTGCACAATCTGATGTCCCTCGATCCGCAGGTGACATTTCCAAACCTCTACCAGTGCGTGAATCCGGGGCACTTTCTGTTGACTGAGCGTATCCTGGCTCCGCTGACCCGGCGATTTCTTCCGGAAACACGTCCTATGGACAACGTCGCGGCTGGCTGGGACGAGCCACAGGAAGAGGACATTGCCCTGGCCCTTGATTGTCAGATTTCACCTTACCTGATGACGGCATTCTCGGATCGTCGCGAAGTTTATGAACGCTACTTTGATCCTCGCGACATGACGGAATCGGAGCGATCGATCTGGAAACAGTCATTCCTGCGGCTGCTAAAGAAGCTGACCTATCGCAAGAACAGCTCCATTGTGACCAAGACGCCGGCCCACACATTCCGCATCAGTACCTTACTGGAAATGTTCCCGGATGCGCGATTTGTTTACATCAAGCGCGATCCTTATGCCGTCTATCAGTCGACACTGCATCTCCGCAGAACGATGTTTACAGAAAACTCTCTCGGGCCTCCTGAGTTTTCGGCGAACGAAGAAGACACCCTTTACTTCTACGAAAAATGCATTCGAACCTACGAAGAGACGAAGGGGCTAATTCCGACTGGCCGCCTGCATGAAATCCGTTTTGAAGATCTGGAACAGGATCCGCTGGGGCAGATTCGCCAGATCTACCAATCGCTCGGACTTCCTGGCTGGAATCTGGTGGAACCAAAGATTCAGGCTCAGTTACCCGCCCTGAAAGCCTATAAGAAGAATGCGTTTCGTATGGATAAGGAGACCATGCAGCGAGTTCACTCGCGTCTGAAATGGGTGTTTGATTTGTATGGTTACCCGGGTCACATTGACAAATGATCAGACTCAACCGCTGTCCTTATGCTTTGAGCCGTATGAAATGAGGCCGGGCGTTCGCAGGATCCTTAGACAGCAATACTTCAATCGTGGCCGCGTATGGAATAATGCTGTGTTTTTGAGTGTGAGTCCTATCGCGAGGTATTTCTTCTGAACACGAAAAGATTAAACAGCACGGATACGAAGGTTCCGCCTCCGACCGTTCACCCTCTGGACAACAATGAGGAACTTGTTCGCCTGCTGAGCGATACAACAGGGGAACCTCGTGATGTGGTGATTCTGCGGCTGATTGACGAAGAAGCCTGCCTGGGAACAAACGTGCGTCGCGACTTGAAGAATGCCGGTGTGCGGCCGCATGTGTGGTCGGACGAACTGGTTGAGTTCTATCGCACAACGCGTTCGTTTTTGTACGAAACCTCCGTTTGGAATCGAGCACCTCTTAAGCTGGAAATGCGTGACTGGATCGGCCGGTTTCTGGCCGAACGTGCACCCGGCAGAAGCCTGAAGGTGCTGAGTTTCGGAGATGGTCTGGGTTTCGACAGTGTTTACCTTGCTGCTGCCGGGCATCAGGTGACTTACTACGAAGTGGCCGACGAATGCGTTCAATTTGCGAAACAGGTCTTTGCGGCTAATCAGCAGACAGTCAATATCGTCCAGTCTGCCGATTCTCTGCCGGCTGGTGAATTCGACGTGGTGATCAGCCTCGATGTGCTGGAGCAAGTCCCTTCGCCGCCGGAATGTGTTGGCCTGTTTGCTCGATGGCTGAAGCCCGGTGGCTGGCTGCTGGCTCATTCGCCCTTCTTCTTCACAAGCTGGCATCGTGTGACTCACCTGAAGTCCAGTCGAAAGTACAGTGGCTGCAAAGAGCTTTATCGCCAACAGGGTTTGCACCCGGTAGATGGTCGCTTCTTTTGGGACCCTATTGCTCTGGAGAAATCATCGCTGCCGCCGAAGAATAGTCATCTTGGTGCGGTCAATCTCGGGGGTCTGTTGCTGAAGTTCGGCAGATACTCGAATGCGATCCATTGCGCGATTGCTCAGATGAAGGCAGGGACGGATCGCCGCTGGAGAGATGACCTTATGCATCGCTGTCAGGTTACGGAGTCGGTTTAAAGAGGGATTGATTGAGTGTCTTCCGTTGAACTCCTGATTCTGATTCTGTTCGCGCTCGCTGCGATCATTCGGCTGGTGTTGACCAGTCGGCTGGTGGCCGCGTTTCGTCGACCAGGCAATGCCCCTGTGGCTGATCAGGATCTGCCGCTTGTCATTGCCGTAATGGCATTGCGCGGTGGCGATGAGTTTCTGTCGGAGACGTTACGTCGACTGACGACCATGGATTATCCACGGTATCATTTGCGGCTCGTGATTGATTCGCCCCATGATCCGGCGCGGGCCATCGTGGAGAAATTCGTTCGTGAGAGTCAGCCAAAGAATACGGAAGTCATGTACCTTGGTGAACGACCGCTAAACTGCAGCGGAAAGATTGCGGGGATGCTGCGTGGTTCGGCTGATCTGCCGGGCCACTGCAGCGTTGTGGCGGTGTTCGATGGTGACGCGCTGGTTCATCGGTCTTGTCTGCGTGAACTGGTCACACCGCTCATGAATGGTGCGGCTCTTGCGACTGGCAACCGCTGGTATGCTCCGGCTGATCCAACGTTGGGAGGAATCGTTCGGTTTCTGTGGAATGGCTGTGCCGTAACCGTGATGAATGCTGTTCACATTCCCTGGGGCGGCTGCATGGCGATGAGATCTTCGGTCATCTCTCATCCCGAGCTGCGAAGCCGACTGGAGTCAGCCTTTGGTGAAGATTCAACGATTGCCACTTTTGTGCTGCGGAATAGACAGCGAGTGGAGTTTGTTCCTGAAGCGACGATCGTCAATTCCGAAGACTGCACCGTCGGTGGCTTCTATAACTTTCTGGTCCGGCAGTATCTGACGGTGCGCCTCCATAATCCTCGCTGGGACTTTGTGTTTGGGTCAAACTTTCTGCTGGGCTTCCTGCTGATTGGTGCCAACGTTTATTTCTGTACGGGGGCAGATCTCTTCTGGTGGCAGATTGTGGTGGGTTACGCAATGATCTGCACGGCAGTCCTGATCGAGCTGGCTACGGGGGCTGCTCTTGTGAGACGACAGAAGCAACTGGTCGGTGTTGAAGTACCTCGATTTACACTGAGGCACTGGCTGATGTCGCCTGTTGCCATCACGCTGCTGAACCATATGAACTTTGTGGCGTGCCTGCATGCACAGTTCATTCGGCGGCATGAGTGGCGAGGAATCACTTACCGTTTTCCCGGCGCTCCTGCTGTGGAAATCATCGGGGTGAAGCCGCTGGCCGTCAGGGCTCTCGCAGACTCAACCGAACAGTAGTGCTGCAGTTCGCTTGACCACCTGCCAGAACTTGCGAAGCTGTCCGGAGTTTCCTCCGTGTACGCTTCCTCACCACCCGCCTTCGGAGAGTAGCCCATGCTGCTGTCATCCGCTCGTTGCGCCCTTGTTCTGGCTTCTGGTTTGCTATTGATGCTGATTCAGCCTGCGGAGGCTCAGCAGGAATTCTTGAAGCTCGAAAAAGGCGACCACATCGCCATTATCGGCAATACTCTGGCCGATCGCCTGCAGCATTACGGTCATCTGGAGGCGACTCTGCACTATCGCTTCCCGGAGCACAATCTTGTCGTGCGAGATCTGGGGTTCAGCGGCGACACGCTCACCGAGCGGCCTCGTTCGGATAATTTTGGTTCGCCGGATGAATGGCTGAACAAGGTCAAGGCCGACGTGATCATTGCGTTCTTCGGCTACAACGAATCGTACGCCGGTGAAGCTGGCTTGCCGCAGTTTCGAAAAGATCTGGAAGCGTTCATTGATCATACCCGGAGCCAAAAGTACAACGGTGAATCAGCTCCGCGACTGGTGCTGTGTTCGCCGATCGCGTTTGAGGATCTGAAATGGCCGCATTTGCCCGATGGGAAATTGCAGAACAAAAACCTCGAACTGTACACGGTCGAAATGGGGAAGGTTGCCAGCGAGAAAGCTGTGCTGTTCGTCGATTTGTTTCATCACTCACAGGAGATGATGAAGCTGGTCGGCATTGATGACAGCCTGCTCCGCAATCTCGAAGGGCAGAAACGCGATCGATTCGGATTCGACTACCCAGACAAGCTGAAGGACGGCACGATTGCGTTCTTTCCTTTGACCATTAACGGAGTTCATATCACGGAGACTGGCAGCCAGGGCATCGCAATTGCATTCGACCGTCAGGTACTGGTTGATAAAGACGCACCGCAGCCAGAAATCGCCAGGTTCGAAGACATCCGAAAAGCCGTCCTCGCCAAGAACCACATCTGGCACAACGTTTATCGAGCCACCGACGGCTACAGCGTTTTCGGCGGGCGATCCGGTCTGCAATTTGTCGACAGACAAACGAACTTCGACGTGATGCAGCGGGAACTGGAAATCCTTGAATCCATGACGGCGAATCGCGATGCCGTGATCTGGGCCGCTGCTCAGGGAAAAGACATCAAGCCTGACGACAGCAATCTTCCTAAGCCGCTCGAAGTCAAAACCAACAAGCCGGGGGAACTTGAAGGTGGACGCCATAAGTTTCTTGGAGCGGCTGAAGCCATCGACAAGATGACGATCCATCAGGGCATGAAGGTTAACGTCTTCGCTTCCGAAGAAATGTTCTCGGACCTCGTCAATCCCGTGCAGAGTGCCGTTGATGCCGATGGACGTCTGTGGGTCGCCGCGTGGCCGACCTATCCGCACTGGAATCCTCTGGAAGCGATGAACGACAAGCTGCTGATCTTCCCGGACGACGACAACGATGGCGTGGCCGATCGATGCATCACGTTCGCCGACGGTCTGCACAATCCAACCGGTTTTGAATTCTGGAACGGCGGCGTCCTTGTCGCGATGGCTCCGGATATCTTCTTCCTGAAAGACACAGACGGCGATGATCGAGCCGACGTGAAGGAGAGAATCTTCCACGGTCTTGATTCCGCGGATACTCATCATACGGCCAATGCGTTCGTGATGAGCCCCGGCGGGAAGTTCTATTTCTCACGCGGTATCTTCCACGCCGAGAATTTCGAAACTCCTTGGGGCCCGACCAAGCGATTTGGAACCGGCGGCACCGGAGTTTACGAATGGGATCCGGTCACGTTTGATATCAACTTCCATTTCCCAATCGGCCCGAATCCGCACGGTGATGTGTTCGACCAGTGGGGCAATCAGTTTGCAACGGACGGCACCGGCGGCACGGGCAACTACATCGGCATGCCCGGCCATGGTGCTCCGACGCAGCTCTATGAAAAGCGAGTTCGCCCGGTGCCGGCGATTCAGATTCTGGACAGCCAGCATTTCCCCGAAGAGAACCGCGGTAACCTTCTGATCGCCAACGTGATCGGCTTCCAGGGAGTGACTCAGTACAAGTTCGAGAACCGCGGCGCCGGCTTCTTCGCGAAGGAAGTCGAGCCGATTCTGTACTCATCCGATCAGAACTTCCGTCCGAGCGATATGGAGATCGGCGGCGACGGAGCCCTGTATGTGCTCGACTGGCAGAACCCCATCATCGGCCACATGCAGCACAACCTCCGCGATCCAAGCCGCGACCATTTGCACGGCCGCATTTACCGAGTCACCGCCGAAGGTCGGGACACTCAGCCGGTGCTGAAGCTGGACAAGGCGAGCACAGCCGATGTTGTCGCAGCGCTGGGATCAGAGACACTGGCGGAGCGATATCGCGCGCGACTGGAACTGACGTCGAGGAATCCGGATGAAGTGGTGAAAGCCGTCACCGAATGGGTGAAGCAGTTTGATGCGAAGAATCCGGAGCATGCGAGAAACATGGTGGAGGCGATGTGGGTACATCAGCAGACGCGGAAGCCTAACTACGATCTGGCAGCCGCGCTTCTTGACTCGCCCGTCGCTGATGCGCGCGCTGCCGCCGTGAGAGTATTCCGCGACGAGGCTCGTGACATCGCGTACCGTACACCCGCCGCTCCGTCGGCGGGAAACGCGAGCGGCGACGAACAGACATCCGGGGGCGTCCCATCATCAGGCAACGCGCGATCGAATTCCCGTCGGCGGAGCGCCGGGTCTACGGTACAGGCGTCGCTGCTAAAACGGGCTTCCGATCCGTCTCCGCAAGTGCGTGCTGAAGCTGTCGTTGCAGCAACGTACACACGCGGCTCACTCGCAGCAGAAATCATCTTCGCGGCCATGCAAGCCGAGCAGGACCCGCAGCTCACTTACGTCATCAACGAAGCTCGCGGCATCATCAATCTGGATGCCGCAATTCGTGAAACGCTGGCACGCGGCGAAAAACTCTCTCGCAACGCCGAAGCCTATGCACTCTCCAACGCCAGCGTTGAAGATCTGCTGAAGATGGAAAAGACGGAGGGTGTTTATCGAGCCATCCTGACTCGCGAAAATGTGCCCGTTGAGACCCTCCAGACAGCTTTAACCGGCCTCGCGAAACTTCGCAACGTCGCCGAGATAGAAGAACTGTTCACGCTGATCGAAGAACTCAACGCCAAAGCCAGCGTGAATGTGCTCAACAGCCTCAGTCAGTTGCTGGCCAGTCAGCCGGCCGATCAGTTGGCGAAGGTTCGCGATCGCATTGCAACTCTCGCCACAACTGCAAAGTCCGGGGAAACTCGTCGAGTCGCCATTGCGGCCTGGATCAGTGCGGATAACAACGGCGATGCAGTCTTCACTGCCGTCGAAAAGGAACAGCTCAAGCTGGAAGATGCCCTGCGAGCTGTTTCGCTGGTATCATCGGCGGAAGCGAAGAGTTCTCTATTCGATCGGCTGGCGAAACTTGTGCCGACGTTGGCAGGCTCGAAAGGCTCTACACCGCTTACTCAGCCTGGATTGCGAGTCGACTTCTATGCTCCAAGCCCCAGCAACGTGGCTCGTGAAACACTGCAGGCCATGACACCGGCCAATACCGGCGTGGCCACAACAATCGTGATGGATCAGCCCGTGCTGAAAACTCGCGATGCTTTCGCTTTGATGTTCACGGGTCATATCGTGATCGACAAGCCCGGCAAGTACACGTTCTTTATCGCCTCCGACGATGGCTCTCGCTTCTACATTGACGGCGAACAGTTGATCGATAACGACGGCCTGCATGGCATGGTTGAAAAGAGCGGCACGGTTCAGCTCACTGCCGGCCTGCATCCGATTGTCGCCACGTACTTTGATAACGGCGGCGGCGATGGGCTCAGCATGTCCTGGAGCGGCCCCGGCCTGGAGAAGCAGGAGATCCCAGCCAACGTGCTGGTGTCGGCCGCAGAACAGACGGTACAGGACCTTGGGATCGCAGCCATCATGGACATTCCCGGCCACGAAGCAGGAAAAACCACGTTGCTGGCGAGCCTGCTGAAGGAGCGAG
>JBIIIF010000303.1:0-7942 GCA_044235005.1 Planctomycetaceae bacterium
CATCCCGCTCGTTAAGCGTTCAGTCGGTTGTCGCACAATTGCACAGCCATTCGAAGGAGTGTCGCATTTTGAACGGTGTCACCGATTCCACCGGAAGCCCACTCAGCCGTGAATTGACGGCCATTTTGGCGGGCAGTTCCGTCCAATTTGCGGATATCTCAGCAGGAACCGCAGCCGGTCAATTGCTTCACCTCGAGTACACCGCGACAGAAATTGGGGCTGCGAGAGATCAGAAGAACTCGTCCGGCCCGAACGGCGTGGCATCCGACAATCGGCCCGAGAATGCCATGCGACGCTATCTGATCGCCTCAATCACCAAACCCATCGTTGGCATGCTGGCGGTTCGACTGACTTCAGACGGACGACTTTCTCTTAATGAGCCGGTTCGAGAGTTTGTCGACGGTTTCAATCGCGGACCGTTGAGAACCATAACATTCCGCCACCTGTTGACTCACACCAGTGGCCTGCCGGACATGCTGCCGAACAACAACGAACTTCGCGCCAGACACGCTTCGCTTGCCGAGTTCGTTCAGGAAACGGCTCAAGTGACTCCCGAGTTTCCTGCAGGAACCGCCTGTCGTTACTCGAGCATGGGGTTTGCCGTGCTGGCCGAAGTGATTGAAAAGATCGCACAAAAGCCACTTCCTGAGTTGCTGCAACGAGACCTGTTCGAGCCACTCGGGATGCAAAATTCGTGGCTCGGGATCCCGTCCGCTGAGTTCGAAAGATTGCAGAGTACTCTCGTCCCCTGTGAGTTACCGATCTGGCAACAACACGCGCCGGACTGGAACTGGAACAGTCGCTACTGGCGATGCCTCGGCGCGCCGTGGGGAGGAATGACTTCCACTTCCAATGATCTGGGGCGTCTGGCCGTTTGCATGCTGAATCACGGGACGTCGCCTGATCGTCAGATGCTCATTCATCCGCTGGTGATTTCCAGTGCGACGCAGAACCAGACCTGCCACATGTCGGGATTGGCGGAGTCCGATCGTCTCCATCGTCCCTGGGGACTGGGATGGAGATTCAACTGGCCTGATCATGCCACCTGTTTCAGCGACTTTGTTTCGCCTGAAACCTATGGTCACTGGGGGGCAACCGGAACCTTGATGTGGATTGACCCAAAGGCGCAAATCTGGTGCGTGATCCTGACCAATCAGCCTTATGAGGTGAGCCAGACGGTGATTCAACGGCTATCAAACCGCATCGCATCTGAAGTACGTTGAACGCTCCAGAGGCGATCTCGATTTGACATCGCGGGCTGCAGCCTGCATGCTTCAGTCACTGATGGCCCTCCCGCTTAAATCCACAGTCCTGCATCATCAACAGATGGAGTTCGTGACCTATGTCAGACGCGTCACAAAATGCACCGGAAAAATGGACACGCCGCCACGTCCTGGCATCGGCAACAGCCGCATCGGTCACGTTATTGTCCGGAGCGACTAGCCTCACAGGGAATGCTTCACAGGAGGCCAATGCATCTTTGCCGCAGGTTCCCACCGACTTTAAAATCACGAAGAAGCGAATTCGTCAGTCCGTGATGGGCTGGTGTTTCAACCCGATGCCAGTCCCGGAACTCATCCAGCATTGTGTGGACGTGGGAGTCGAAGCCATCGAGGGAGTTGACTCTAAGTTTTACCCTGAAGCTCGGGCCAAAGGCCTGAAGATCGCGCTCGTCAGCAGTCATGGGTTTGCCAAGGGGCCTGTCGACCCGGCCAATCATGAGGAGTGCATTCAGAAACTGAAAAAATCCATCGACACTGCTGCTGAGTTTGGAAGTCCCAGTGTGATCACCTTCACGGGTATGCGCGTCGACGGCATGGATGACAAGACGGCCGAGCAGAACTGTATCGATTGCTGGAAACAGGTGATTGAATATGCGGAGTCAAAGAAGATTACGCTGGTTCTGGAGCATTTGAATACTCGCGACAGTTCTCATCCGATGAAGGGACATCCGGGATACTTTGGGGACGACGTCGAACGCTGCATCGAACTGGTGAAGCGAATGGATTCGCCTTACTTCAAACTTCTGTTCGATGTCTATCACGTCCAGATTATGCATGGCGACGTGATTCGTCGCATCCAGATGTACCATCCGCTCATTGGACATTACCACACTGCCGGAAACCCGGGCCGGCGCGAACTGGATGACAAGCAGGAGATCAACTATCCCGCGGTTCTCCGAGCCATCATCGCCACAGGCTACACCGGATTCGTGGCTCAGGAATTCATTCCGACATGGAACGATCCTGTGCTCGCATTCCGTCACGCGGCGATGGTGACTGACGTCTAAACGTGGACAAAGGCCAAAATGCAACGGGCACACTCCGTGTGCATGTCCCGGGATTACTCGGGACATCGCGGAGTGTGCAACCTTGCGTGTTAACAATACGGCACGAAATGAATTCGCCGATCCAGGCTCATGCCGATGGCTGAACTAGCGAATTTCATCCCCGGACGGAGGACCTTCAGCCGGTGTGCCGAATAGCCCGGGATTATCCTTGAATACCTGCACGATTGCTCCGGGAATCGTAAGGCTCACAGCCACTGACGAATCAGCAGATGTTGATGCAAGGCTATTGATGGCCTCACCAAGAGAAGGCTGGAGCGGTGGAGGTGCCTGTCCCAATGCCAAGGGAGCCATCTGCTTGCCCATTATTACGAGGCCAGCCAGAGCCTGATTGGCTTCTTCGGCAGCACTCTCTTCCGTCAGATTCAACTTGATATTCAGAGCCAGATCACTTCCGGCGTCCATAACAATCGCACCACCTGAGATCCGACCTTTCATTGCACCCACCAGTTGTGCAACCTGTGGTGGTACGTTTGCCGGAGGATCAGGAATTCCAGCACTCATGCCAGCCAGCAGTGGACTTGAGAACGCCTGAACCAGGTGGCTGCTTCTTGAAACGAACGCAAACTGGTCATTCGTTGCTTCTCCGGGTCCGTTCGTCATGGCCGCTTTAAGTCCAACTTCGGATGCCATCAGGAACGTCTTTGAGTCGACGGCGTGCATCGCCATCACCGGAGCATTTGGATCTGCATTCTTCAACAGGTAATAAGTCTTGCCTTCATGAGTCAATTCCGTTGAACCGCCCTGAGCCATTAAAGGAGCGATGTCAATGTCTTTGTTTGCTCGAACAACGATCATGACATTCTCACCACCCATGAGCCGCTTTGACATTGCGGCTGGATCCGGCGGTCCGCCCGCCATCCCCTGACCAATCAACGGAATCATCGTGGCGATCAAATTGCCCATTCCCATGGTCACAGAATCAATATCACCAGGAACAAATCCGGTCTGAGCTGACATCTCCGTTATCGACTGCTGAAACTGAGGCATGTCTGTCAGAGGTTTCGCGAATCCACTCTCCAGCAAATCACCGGGGCGAACGTACATCAGGTATTCTGTCGTGGCAGGCAAATACGACATATCAATCGGACCGGCCGTCACACTGGATTTTGGAGCCATAGCGGACCCCGCTCCGGCACCACCGGTCAGGAACGGATTGACAGGGGCGTTCGGATCAGCAGGCATTGGCTCACTGGCGGCAACTGCCGGCTCTTCGGGCATTTCTGCTGTCGCCGGGGCCGCCGGCTTCTCGGTCGCCGCAACCGCATTTTCCTTCATTCTTTCAGCAGCCGCATCGCGAGCTTTGTTCTCGGCAAGAATCTTATCTGCAGCCGCTTTGCGACGAGCAGCGTCTTCGGCTTCTTCACGAGCAGCCGCCCTCTCCTGAGCTGCATTGGCATCCGCCAGCAATTGATCCTGAGTCATCAATGATCGTCTTTGAATCTCGCGCACGTTTGTCTGGCGAGTAATCTTCTGGCCAGCAACTTCGACCGAAGTCTGCTCTTCAATCATCCGGCGAATATCACCCTGAATACCGGACAACGCTTCGCTGACCAACTGAGACTGCTCAGGAGTCTGCTCACGCTTCAATCCTTCAACAAAGAACTCTCGAGCTTCTTCATTCTGACCGGCTTCGGCCAGTGTCACGCCCAGCATGTAAAAATAACGAGGATCAGAACCGCCAGCAGTGGCGTCCTTCAGAAGCTGAATCGCAGCCTTTGAATCCCCCTGTCGCCGTGCTTCCAGAGCATCCCGATAAACCAGCTTCAGACGCTCATTCTCCGGATCAGCCTTCAGGGCATTGCGTGCCTCAAGTCGATATCGTTCAATCCGAACTCGCAATGGCCCCTGAGTACGCTCGATCGAACGATTCACCAGCGAAGCCGTACTGGTCTCCGCTTCCAGCTTCGCCGCAGCCTTCAAATCCGCCGTACCATCCTTGCCTGTTTGTTCCGCCAGTATTCCACGAAAGTACAACGGCCGAGGATCATCCGTTCCGTTCTCGATGATCTCGCCAAGCAACTTTTCAGCAGAACTCAGATCTCCGGCCCGCCAAAAACTCAAAGCATTATTCAACAGGCTGTCATTCGAAGCTCCATCGGCGCCGTGAGCCACGGAACTCAGCAAACACAGCAGGATCAAACAAAACTGGCAGACAGAACGAAACTTCATATCCAAACTCCCCGACACAATAACTGAGGCTATTCGCTTGAATGGCAGCACAACAGGGCTTTATCCCAACCAATTCACATTGATGAGAATAAGGATTCCGATCGGCAGCCATCCTGAAAGAATTCTCTGCTCCGCTCGAACCGCGATGCTGAAACACCGTCTATTTCACAGCATATCCTGATCTACGACAATCTGCCGCACGTGAAATCAGGGAATTTCTGTCCATCGACTCAGGAACCTTGGGTGAATGGCCCCGGGAACTATCAGAGGCTGTATTCAAAGTCGCAACTTTCTGATCCAATTTGGTATCATCGCTGCCTCAGGGCGAATTTCCACGGGCTTTGGAGTATTCCCTGTCGGTCAGCCGGTCCGGTCCCTGGGTGGTCCGGTCACAAGGTGGCTCGGTATTCCCCTGATTTAATACGGAACCGTTACTTGGCTAACTTGTACTGCACCGCCTGCAACCAACTCTTCTCCGGGAGTCTCACCGCATGCCCTCGTTGCGGCATGAAACTCACCCCACAGGAGAATATCTGGCAAAAGGATACGTTGCTGCTGAATCCCGGTTCCGCAGACCCTGCTCCAGCGTCCCTCGAAATGGAACTTGATCAACTGCTGCTGCCGGGTCAGGTTCTGGACATTTACCAGTGCCAGAAACTTCTGGGACGCGGTGGTATGGGGGTTGTCTATCTCGCGCGGAACACAAGCCTCCAGCGTCTGTGTGCACTCAAGCTGCTGTCGCCTCGCAAAGTCTCTCGTGAAGTCGATTATGTGGAACGCTTCGAGAACGAAGGCCGGGCAGCCGCGGCGATGGTTCATCCGAACGTCGTGACGACTCACGCAATCGGTCGAACAGGAGACTATCACTTCCTTGAAATGGAGTACGTCCCGGGCCATTCCCTGCAGTGCGAAATCGATGAGGAGGGAGCGATTGGTCCCATTCGTTCCACCGCAATGGCTGTAGGAATTGCCAGCGGACTGGCGATGGCTCATCGCCTCGGAATTGTCCACCGCGATCTCAAGCCCGACAACATTTTAGTGACACCGGGTGGCGTCCCCAAAATCGTAGACTTCGGTCTCGCCAAACGAGTTGTGGGCAATGATCTTCCCAACACGAATCTGGCCGGCACTCCTTATTTCATGGCACCCGAACTGTTTGAAGGGGATTCCGCGACAACTCAGAGCGATGTGTATGCTCTGGGTGTCTGCTACTACCTCATGCTGACCGGTAAGTTCCCGTTCGAAGGGGACTCTGTGAACACGCTGATGAAAGCCATCCTGACAGCTCAATACACAAGCGTTCGTCGAATTAACGAAGATATTCCACTGGACATCGCCGAGTGCGTGTCCCTGATGCTGAATCGAGATCCCCGAAACCGGCCGCGGGACGCAGCAGCCGCATCCCAGTTGTTGCAGGCAGTACTCGGCTCGACGCGTGATCTCGATAATCTTATCTACGATGCGTTCAACGGCCTTCCCAATATTCAGTGGGAGTCTGATGGAGACGATGGCTTCAAAGTGCACCTCACTCTCCGTGACGAACGAGCTCAGACGGTCTACATCGAAAACAGTGAGCATTCCGCGGGCGATCGCCTGCTGATGATTTACAGCATCTGCTGCGAGGCTCGGCCTGACTTCTACGAAGACGCTCTTCGGCTGAATGCCTTGATGCATCACGGAGGCATTTCGATCCGCGACATCGGAGGTCGCCCTTACTTTGTGATGGTTGACACCTATTCCAGAGCAACCGTCAGTGGTGAAGACATCCGCCGCAGCGCCATCGAACTTGGCTCACGAGCCGACTCGGTGGAAAAACAACTGACAGGCAAGGACGTCAATTAGTTGACCAAAAAGAAAAACCCCGAGGAAGCTGCTTCCCGGGGTTTCATGTGTTGACCATTCCGCACCGAATCTGCCAGTCACACCGTTCCGCGCAGTCGGGCAGCTCACAGAATTATTTCCCAACCTGGTAACACATCAGCTTGTCCTGCTCACGCAAATACAGCTTGCCGCCAACAACGACAGGATGTGACCAGCTTGCACCTTTCTGATAGTCCGGTGCAAATGAACCCTTTAGCTTATATCCCGTGGGCACCGCTTCAATCAGCGCGACGGTCCCATCCTGATAGCGAAAAATCAGATGGCCATCAATAAACAGCACCGCTGCAGAGCCTTTGCCGACCCCACGAAGTTTACCGCCCCAGACGATCTCTCCCGTCAGGAGATTGACGCAGGTCGGAAAGCCTTCATTCTGCTGATGTCCGGCGTAGATATGCCCGTCCAACAGAATCATTCCGCCATGATGGTTGTTAAAGACCTGGCCTTCCAGAAAATACTTCTCTTCAGCAACGACTCCGTCACCATCCTTCTTCAACTCCACAAGAGCAGCTCCTGTCTTGTAGCTGGTTGAGGCAAAAACCAGATCTCCATCAATGATCGGAGTTGGAATATTGGCCACTCCGTTGGCAACTCGGTTATAGCTCCAGAGCTGCTTTCCATCTTCCGCCCGAATCCCGATCAGTCCACGACCCACCAGTTGAACATACTGCTTGATCCCAACAGCGTTCGAAATCATGATCGATGAGTAGCCCGCTCCATCCTTGCCAGCACTGCCTTCGATGGAAGCTTTGCACGCCCAGATGTCTTTGCCGGTCATCTTGTCGAGACAAACAACCATCGCATCATCGCCGCCTGGCGTACACAACACGCGATCACCATCAACAAGCGGAGATTCTGAAAATCCCCAGCCGGACATCATGCGGCCATTCCATTCCGAGAACTTTCTCTGCCAGACAATGTCTCCGGTAGCAGACTTCAGGCAACTGATGGCTCCGTCGGAGGAAACAACATACAGACGATCTCCGTCAACGGACGGAGTACAGCGAGACCCTTCGTACTTGTGCTCCGGTCGCGTTTCCGTCAGTGGCCTCTTCCAAAGAATCTTTCCGTCTTCCGCACTGGCCGCAATCACTGATTGGCCGCCGTCGATGTCACCCAGAGTGTAGAGCACACCACCAACAATCGCGACGCTCGCATAACCTTCGCCAAATCCCTCGACAGTCCAGAGATGCTTCGGTGGATCAGCAGCCCAATCTTTCGACGCCAGAGCCTCATCTGACTGAGCATTACGTTCAGGCCCACGCCATTGCGGCCAGTCAGACGCCTGCAATAAGCAAGGCAGTGCAAGTGAAATGATCAGTCCGCGCAACAAAGAAACCATCGAAAATCCCTCACCAAAACTCAGTCGAATGAATAACAGGCCAGGACCAATTATTGTCGATGCTTTGCAACTGTGCCAGAGAAGACCGGTGCGCTTCTAATCAGGGGTGCAGTCGCGGATTTCGGTGGAATGGCTTATGCGGCATTCCAGTAGGTTTTCCAGAGATCGCTGTACATGATGGAGCAAAGCCCCGCCATTCGGTT
>JBIIIF010000304.1:0-7937 GCA_044235005.1 Planctomycetaceae bacterium
GCAGCTTTCGATCGGGTCGCCACGGTGGATTCAGTGTAACTTGAGCTGCGCGAATCTCCACTTCGGCGGTGCGTGAATCGCGGGACACCTTGCGGCGACCTTTGGTGGCACTGGTCTTCGCCGTACGGGCACTGAGGTGCAGCGTGCTTTTAAAGAGCCAGGCTTGCTTCCTGACCGTTGTCAGGAGGCAGCCCGTTTCGGTGCTCCGATCCTGGCATGCCCGCACCACAAGATGCAAAGTGCGGCTGTTGTTTTCTTCCGGCGAGGCTTCGGACTCGGAACGTGGCTCACACAGCAGCTCGTAGATGTCTGATTCACTGTCGCTGACGCAGATGCAAGTCGTCTGTGGACATGCGGCAGCCGCTTTTCGAGCGGCCCGAATGCCTTCGATCCAGCGAATGCTTTCCTTGTCTTCGATGGGTGTATGCCTGCATTTCTGATTTTTCTCGTCCGGCGTTGCCTCTGTTTCGATCGAATCCCGGGCCCACTGTTTGTGCCAGACAATGCCCAGCGGAATCCCCTCGCGACTGAACGCCATCAACGGATGAAAGAACTCACCGCGACGGCTTTCGCTGTCCATCGGCCCCGCGTCCTCGACTGGCTGTGTTGGCCGCGTAAGATCGAGTTCGGTCGTATCCTGAACCAACACCACCACAGATTGCTCAGCCATTCGTGCAAGCGTCTGTGCGGCATGAGGAGCGAGAATTTTTTCTGACGATACTTTTTCATTGTTGAAGAATCGATAGGCCGCTTCCATCTCCGCCCGCGAAGTGGTCGCCGCAGGAATACTCAGATTCGGAGCCTGACCAAATCGTTCCACAATCCGTACAAGCCGATTGTTCAGCCGCTCATCCCCGAGATCCGCAGCACGCACTTCGTCGATCAGAAGATCCATCATGATCAGGACTCCGGTTTCCGCTGCGCGATTGCTGCCTGCGGTCGAATCATGCGATCAGAGTCGTCTTGAGACCTCTCGCTGCTGAGGGAACGCGTCATCTCGATGCGTCACTGCCCCGAATCATTCTTCACATGACTCAGCATGTCGATAAACAATCTGCCTCGCTTACCACGAATCGCCACCTAGCCCGATATTCACACACCAATTCCAGCATGATCTGCCGATCCCTTCAGATGTGTGGTACGATGAGGCTGAAGCCCGGGGCTGACTTGTGGTTGCCCCATTCGGGGCGGATCGCAGTTGTCTCCAAGCCGGTGATTCGATCGGCCGGAATGCATCAGCGTTTGGTTCCTTCCACTCACCCATCGCCATTGCAGCATGCACGATCAATCAGACGTCGCCAACAAAACAGGGGCTCTGAATTTCAGAGCCCCCGCGACATCAAGGTCATTGATGAACACTCAGGATGTTCTACGGCTGCAGGATATGCTTGCCGTCTTCGAACTGTTTGTGGCACGCGTTGCAACTGTCAAGCATTGTTTTCCAGGCTGACGTGGCGGCTTCGAAATCTTTGGCCCTGGCCGCGCCGTAGAGTTTTGCACCGTGCTCTTTGGAAGCGGTTGCATGCTTCACCCAGTCTTCTGCATCCTCTTTCGGAGCGCGACCGTAAAGCAGGTTGCAGCTTTCTGCCAGGATCAAAGCGTCTGACTTAACAGCCTTCCAGCCTTTGTTATCTGCCGGAGCGGCCGCCATGCTCTGCTTGAGCCGCAGATACGTCGGCTGGAAAACATACTCCATAAACTCGTGCATGCTCTCTTCCACAGGCACAACTTCGCCGTCGACCGGAGAAGTTCGCGGAGCATATCCAGCCGTGGCAGGGGCGTTGGATGACATCGCAACAACTCCGCAAAGTCCTGCCAGAGCCAAACACAGGTAACCAGTCATACGTTTCATGGGCATCTCATTCTTTTTTGGAGTAAAAGGGTCAGTAGTGTTCTTTGCAAGTGATCTCTGTGACTCATCAGCCCTGACGCTGTCGTCCAGTCTTGAGCACAGTCACTGCAAGACCCGGTGTCAGCGCACGGAAGCTAATCAGGCCTGAAGTATCCGCGATCAGTCAGTGAATTCAATTGTTTACCGGCACAACGCGGTCGTCGTGGCCCAAATCGCGGCCGCCTGCGGCCCGCTGTTCAGCAGGATAATCAAGTATGTGATGACAGTTCAATTCGCCGCCAGGGGGCCTCCGCTTCGAGAACGAACAGAGAATTCAAGACTTGATTCGGCCACCTGCTGGCTCAGGTAATCTCTGAGCATGATTCGCATGCGATATTTGCCCTCGAGAGCCGGTAACGTCAATTCAAAGCTCTGAAAATAATCCGTTCGTTCGACGTCGCAAAGGTCTTCGATTTGAAGCACCTGAATTTTCTCCAGGACTTCATCATCACCTTCGCGCATGAATTCGATGCGAGCTGCAAACTCCGAACGGTATTTTCCATCCTCTGTCAGTTCTGACTGGAAGTTCTGGAGTTCGGTGTACACGAGCACTCGCTGACCCGGCTCGAAGTTCGACGTTGGAAACGCAACGACATTTCCAAAGCCATCAATACGATCGCATAGCATCGATCTCTGAATCGTGAGTCGGGACAGGGGCTGAAGCTTCTTGGAAGCGGTCCGCAGATGACGCAGAGATTCCGTCAGTTGCTCCGTGCGATCAACGTCTTCTGAATGGTCCCGATAACTGTTCATCGACATCATCAGCGACTGCCAGAACTCCTGCTCCTCTTCCGGAAGTGATTCAATAATCCGCACAGACTCGGCAGACTTTCCGGCGATCATATACAGCAAGCGGAGATCCGTCTGCTTCTGACGCCATTCGGCCGCTCTGTCTGTGTCGCCGGATATCTTCTGATTCCATACTGACAGCTCAGCCTCCAGTTCCTGGATCGCCAGTTGGATGTGAGAATTCTCGGGAGTAGCCTCCACCACGACCGGTTGCGGCGGAGTACTCAGATCGGCCGACTGCTGACCTGCGTCCGGGCTGCCCGGGACGAGATGATTCTCTGTGTCGGGTGCCACGGGCTCTTCGCGATCCTTCAGCAAACCAAAGGGATCAGGCCACCGGCGAATCTGCTTGCGAAGCTTGTCCGTGTTGTCATCAATCCGCGGATTATACAAACCGCGAAGACGGTCGAGCATGCTTGGCTCTGTGGTCACCTCCGGCTGATCAATCGCTGTTGACGCTCCATTTTCAACGGCTGCCGGATGCAGCCCATTGGAATTCTCGCTGATTTCCCCCGATGAGGTCGCCGCGGCGGCTTGTGTGGAGATCATCGCTCCAGAGTTTCGAAGCTCCGTTTCTGTTCGCATCGCGTCCGCAGAATTCACATTTCCCCGGTATCCAGCGGCAGGTTGCCATGCCGGACCACTGGTGCTCCATGGTGAAGTCAACTTCCCCTGGGGTCGAGGCACCGAGGATGAATCAGGATGGGGACCAGAGAGTTCTGAATGGCCCGTCGAAGGAACGACAGCCGGTGAAGACTTTTGGTTCGACATCGGCACGGGGCGACCAAGCCTGGCTGTTGGCTGAGCAAAGGCATGGCCTGACACTGGTTGAATGCGACTGCGATTGGATTGGGCAACCGCGACATTTCGCGGCGGGGCCGATGTCGCTGAGGGAGAGCCATCTTCAGCCCGCAACCATTCTTGTTGCAGCGCACTATCCTGAGATCGAACGGTCGTGACTTCGTGGCTGGCTGAACCGCTTCGATCTGATGCAATGGGGATGAACACCTGCGGAGTCACGCAGCCGCTCAGCAACATCATTGCGCAGAACACCAAAGCACCAACGCGCTCGTGAAGCGCGGGTGTTGTTCGATGGCTGTGTGATTGATGATCACCCGGCATCGTGACGGAGAGCCCGAAGAAGGTGTTTTCACGGAAACGACAGGATGTTGGACCAAAGGATGGACGCTCTGCGCCCAGCTTGAACTGTATTTCTGCCGCGGGAATCCGGACACATCGGAATGCGGAGCGGGAAGGCTCAAGCCAAAAAGCGGGCTGGGTGGTGAGTGAGTTCCGGCGAAAACGGCCGTTCGTATTGGTACTTTGGGACGACTGGGTGGGTTGCTGCAGGTCACAAATTTCGAGGAAAACCGCCAGCTGGTCGCAAAAGTGGATGTTGACATCAACTTTTGAGGCCGATACGATTCTAAACTGGATTCTTGTGTCCAATTTAGTTACGGCTTGAGAATGAATCGTTCCTGGTTGCCACCTCGAGAGTCCTTCCCATCAATAAAGGAGAAGTCATGGTCAAGCGAGTTTTGGTATCAGGTCTGATTCTTGGAGCCTGTGTTGCTCTGCTTTCGACGATTGTTTCCAATCAGGGCACAGCCAAAGAAGCAAAGAAGAAAACTCCTCCGCAGGACGCCGCCGTCGAACGTGCTCGACGCGAAGTGCGGATGCTGGATGACATTTACAAGACGGCCGTTGTTCTGGTGACGGAACACTATGTGAAGACCGATTCCGATCTCGCAGCTGGCAGTGCGTTCAAAGTGTTGTTTGACTCCATCGCCAAAAAAGGCTGGCATGAAGCTCGACTGGTCGATGCCACAGGCCAGCCTTACAGCGACCTGAATCTTCCGAAAGAAGGTTTCGAGAAGAAGGCCATTGCCGAGCTGCTGGCCGGCAAGCCATCGTACGATCAGGTCATCACAGAAGACGGCAAACGTTATCTTCTGGCGGCGACAGCGATCCCGGTGGTGATGGAGAAGTGCATCATGTGCCACGAGAATTATCGCAACGTCGAAAAAGGCAAAGCCATCGGTGCGATCAGCTACAAAGTGCCGGTTCAGGAATAGTGACAGCGGAACGGACGAGCGCGGTGAGCACTGGTTTCGGATGTTTGGAAGCCAAAAAACCACCGCGTCTTTCCTCGCTGCTCAATCGACACTCCTGCGAGAACCAGGCGCAAAGTGGCGAAGACACAAAGCCATAATGCTGGCGCTTCGCTGAGCACCCTTGCGAAGAATGCCTTCCACCTGATCCAGAGCCGATTCTAAGCGAGTTCTGCGTACGAGAGCTTCTCCGATGCAGGTCCTCGCGTTCATAGGCAACGCTTTTTCCGCTGTCCCTCGGCCCATGAAGCGTCTGGTCAACAAGATTCAGGAAACGCTCGCGAAAGCACAGCATCAAAAGAACATGCTTGACGACGAGTGGTTGAAGTCTGTCGATGAACGGACCAAAGTCTTGTCGAGCGACTCGTTACCCGTCGCTCCAGCAGGTGCTGATGCACTGCGTTGACTTTATGCATGCCGTTCTGACCCGCCACATTGCGAATCACTTGTGTCGCGATCGCATCAGAAATTCTGCTCGGCGATAGAAACAGGGGGGTATGATGTTAAGATGAAAATCCAAATGTATCCGGAGCGGTTCCAGGCTAATGCGAAACGGGAACCCCGGATAGCCCCTCTGTTTTTTCCCGCGTTTTTTCCTTTGATGGAAAGCCGGAGCAATGAGTTCCTATCGCAAAATCAACACGGACCCACGAGGTTTGCAAACGAATACTGATTTTCAGTCGCGAATTGGGGTTTTGACAAAAGCATTGAGTACGTCTTTTCCTGGTTTGGCGATAGCTTGGACCGCCGCTTTGTTGTGTTCCTCGAATTTACTTTTTGCTCAGGCCGATAAGACAACGACTCCTGTCGTCTCAGACAAAAAGGCCTTCGACGAAACCGTCTCTCCATTCTTGAGTAAGTACTGTGCCGATTGTCATGGCGAGAGCAGCAATGAGTCCGGTGTTGTCTTGTCCGGCATCAGTTTTGATCTGGCATCCGGCCATGACATAGAGCTTTGGAATACGGTACTCCGGCAACTGCATTTGGAAGAGATGCCGCCGACCGAGAGTGAACAACCCGAGCAACACGAAAGAGATGCTGTGATGCTCTGGATCAATGCAGAATTGAGAAAATCCGGGAACGTTTCTGATCTCTACACGAAATTGGAAAGTCCGAGCTTCGGAAATTATGTGAACCATGAAAAGCTCTTCAGCGGAGAAATCACCGCGGAGCCTTTTTCACCGGCACGGTTGTGGAGAACAAGCCCGGAAGTTTTCGAAAATGTGAAATCCAACTACGGACAGGGAGCTCGGGATTTCAGGCAACCTTTTCCGTTGGAGGATAAAGTTGGCATCAAAGATTATGCCAACCTCCTGTTTGCGGATTCAGCGGTTGTGAGTGTGTTGATGAGCAACGCTGCTGTTGCTGCCGATGAACTCATTAAGCATTCCCCCATCGCTTCTTCCGACGCAAGTCCCACGGATGACATGCTCGCTTCTGCTATCAGCGAACATTTCAGGATGGTTGTCTATCGAGAACCCCTGAAAGAAGAGATCAGCGATTACTCGGAGCTCTTCAGAAAGACAGCCAAAGAGGGCGGCAACGCCGAGGCTATGCGATTGGTTTTGATGGCGGTGATGTTACACCACGAATCGGTCTACAGAGTGGAGATCGGTCTTGGCAAAGAAGATTCTCACGGGCGTCGGATGTTGTCCGGTACTGAAATGGCGTTTGCTATAACTTATGCACTAACTGATCGTCCGCCTGATGCGGCACTGCTTCAGGCCGCCAAAGCAGGTCAGTTGAACAGCAGCGCGGATGCGCAGGTACAGATTGCTCGTATCCTTCAGGATGACGCGATTGAGAAGCCAAGGATCCTGCGTTTCTTTCAGGAGTTCTTTGGCTACTCCCAGGCCCATAAAGTCTTTAAGGACGAAGATCGCTCCGGGGGATTCGCTTACTACGGCGAAAACTATCCCGCAATGTACGAGAAAGACGCGGATTTTTTCGTGATGAACATTCTGGAGAAAGACCATGATGTATTCCGGGAACTGCTGACGTCAGACGAGTACTACATCATCAACAGAGCGACATTTCGGAACACGGTCTACGATTTCTACAAGAAGAACCAACAGCAACTTGATGCAGGGGAATATCCGGAAGCGAGGCAGAAAGAACTCCTGCAGAGACTGAATCTGAAGGGCTGGCATGAGCTGAATGTGAAATACAACCTGCACAACTTTAATAAAGGATTCGATGGCAGTGTCGCTGCGATAAAGCAGATCGTGGAGGAGCAGTATAGTTGGATGGACACCAAAGACGAAAACATACTTCTGCATCGCATGCAGGCTCTGTATGCAAAATATCCGATGGTTTACGACCTCAGGGATGATGAGCAGGACTTCCTGTTGCCGCAACCTTACAAGCGACCGAACCGTGCCGGGATGTTGACTCATCCCGCCTGGCTGATTGCACATTCATTGAATGACAGCACGGACCCCATTCGGCGAGGCAAATGGGTCAGGGAGCGATTACTGGGAGGCGTGATACCTGATATTCCCATCACAGTGGATGCCTCTATTCCGGAAGACCATACGAAAACGCTGAGAGAAAGGTTGCAGAAGACGGAGAAAGCTGAATGCTGGCGTTGCCACAAGAAGATGAATCCACTGGGATATGCCTTCGAAATCTATGATGACTTCGGACGACATCGAACGGAGGAAAGTCTGGCCAAAGGAGATACCAAACCGGTCAATGCCAAGAGTGAGCTGGCAGGCACGGGCAAGCAGAAATTGGATGGCGAATTCAAGGATGCTCTGGAACTGATCCACAGACTGGCCGAATCAGATAAAGTTCGTCAATGTATGATCCGGCATGTGTTTCGGTACTTTATGGGGCGAAACGAAACGCTCAACGATTCGAAAACGCTCATTTCCGCCGATCGGGCTTACCTGGAAAGTGGTGGCAGCTTTAAGGCACTTTTGATTTCCCTTCTTTCGTCGGACTCGTTCCTTTATCGCAAAACACTTGAACCGACTTTGAGGTAGCCCGATGAACCATACACGACGCAACACGCTAAAAAATCTTTCACTGGGGTCGGGGTCCTTCTTGTTATCGCCTTTTCTGCGCCAGGTAGAGCTCCAGGCCGCAGGCAACTCGATCGCGATGCCCAATCGTTTTGTGTTTGTTGTGAAATCGAGCGGCAT
>JBIIIF010000072.1:0-25960 GCA_044235005.1 Planctomycetaceae bacterium
AAGATGCATGCGTGTGGCGATTTCTTTGGCAAACAAACCCTTTTGCAGGGATTCGTTCCAGAAGTTTCGCTGATTGATCAGTTTTGTTTTGAGTGCACGATTGGCCGCTTTCATGCCGACAGCCATCAAATGCATCTTCGCAATCTTGAGGCCAACCTGAGTGATCGCACCTTTGACACTCCGAATGGGAGTGCTCGAAGCGTACATCGATGAGTTCACGTGTCGCAGGAGTTCCACGGTCAGAGCGGAATCCTTTTCGATGATCTTTGCCAGGTCTGCAAGGCTATAGTCCGGATTGGCCGAGGCCTGTACGAATTCCGTCACCGCATGTGGCAGAGCGGGCAGTTCAATGGCCTTGGGCAGTAAATCGGCTTTGACCGAAGCCACTGAACGTTGGCTTAGGTTTTTCCAGTCGAAGGGTGCAGCAGTCACAGCAGCCACGATAATCCGTTACCTTTTTGCATTTGAGCTTTTGCCGGAATACAGCCTGAGTGAGCAATATTCCATGATCATCAGCAACATCAGATTTCCGGGCCGGTCTGGGTTGGAGATTCAATGCGGCCATGGAAACGAGTTGCTTGCCGGACGGCTTATCGTAACTGAACGGAAAAACTTGCCCCATTGGCGAAATCAACGAGGGCAAAACAATCGTGGCAGGTGAATTTAACAGCGACGCCGGTTGTAGTGATCTGCCCCATGGTGTCACTCATAGTGATCCACACGATCGACGGTCGGCGGTGTTGCGTTACAGAGCAGCCTTCAGTTCAGCCGAAGAATCAGTGATGTAACTTGACTCGATTTTTGCAAAGGAAACTTCATGGGAGCAACTGGTATGAAGGATATGCGAAGGATTTTCGCCGAATGGCCCGCCAGCATTCCTCGCACCGGCCTGATTGTGACCACTTTCGGTGAGTCGATTCAGTTCGTCAGCTATATGATCTCCGGAGACCTGATTCTGATCGAGAGAAAGACTCCTGATGCTCAGGGGTCCCGGCGAGTCATCATGAGTTTCGAGTTAATCGTGGCCGTAAAGATCCTTGACGCGATTGAAATGGCGCGATTCACCGCCATGGGATTCCAGGGCGTTGCCTGACCCTGTTGTCTTCGATCCTTCTCCCCGGGGGTTATCTTCCGGGGAGAATCCCCACCGGCCACCGTGTCACATTTGATTGTTGCGATTGTGCTTTTCATCAAAGTCAGGACGCGAGCCTTACATCAGGAGTCTTTTGATACTCGAAGATTGCCTCCGCGATAAGCTGCTGCCATGGCTTTCGGAATCTCGGACTCTGACAGAACGACTTCCGCCTGGTTCTCTTGTGTCAACGCCCTCATTTCCTGCTCCTCGGCGACGGCTGCTGCGCGACGTTCTTCGGCGTGAGCTCGCGCGATACGCATGTCGGCTTCCGCCTGATCGGCCTGAAGACGCGCACCAACGTTGTCGCCTACATCAATATCAGCGATATCAATCGAGACGATTTCATAGGCCGTTTGAGAATCCAGTCCTTTGGCAAGCACCGCTCGGGCGATCAGCATTGGGTTGGCCAGAACGTCTTTATGACTTTCACACGACCCGATTGCAGAAACGATTCCCTCGCCGACTCTCGCGATGATTGTTTCTTCAGTGGCTCCACCGATCAGTTGGGTTATGTTTGTTCGCACAGTAACACGAGCTTTGGCTTTGAGCTGAATGCCATTCTTAGCGATACCATCAAGGGTTGGCCGTCCTGTCCGTGACGGATCCGGGCAGTCGATCACTTTGGTTTTTACGCTGGTCTGAACCGCTTCCAGAACATTTCTTCCGGCAAGATCGATCGCTGCCGCCGTGTTCCAGTCCAGCGCAATCTGGGCTCGATGAGCTGCAATCAGGGCTCGCACAACAAGTGGCACATTGCCTCCGGCGAGATAGTGCGATTCCATGGCGTTCGTCGTGATGTTGGCCACTCCGGCCTGAACCGACATGATGCGGCAATCCACGATGATCTGTGGATTGACCTTCTTTAACTTCATGACCACCATCTGCAGTGGGCCGATGTATGCCCCCGACATGAAAGCCCGGAACCAGAGCGACATAACCGAGGCGAAGATCCCGAAGAACACCAGCAGGATCATGCCGAAAATGACAGCCAGACAAATCATCAGGACATTGAAAAAATCAAGTTCGCCACTTTCCACGATTGGCGCGTCCTGAGCAAGAAACAGCATCGAGTTCAGATTCTGCATTTTTTTTCTCTCCGTTCCTGATCGGTGACGACAGCTTCTCAAGTGTACGGGATTCGATAGTGGATTCGCAATTGACCAGACGCGGGACAATCAGACGGTTTCGCGATTCCTTGTGAGCCACTAAAGTTCGTCGTGTAAGCTTACTTGTTCCGCTGATTCACTGTTCAATTCCTGAGGACAAACATGAGTATTGATGCCCGACTTGCCCAGCTTGGAATCACTCTTCCCCCGGCTCCTGCTCCCGGCGGAGTTTACACCCCGGTGGTGATTGTCGACAAAATTGCCTACGTTTCCGGACAGGTCCCGTTTGATGCCGATGGCAAGATGATTGTGGGCCGCGTCGGTTCAGATTTGACCGAAGAACAAGGCGTCGCCGCTGCTCGTCAGGTTGCTCTTACGATGCTTGCGACGATCAAAGCTTCGCTTGGATCTTTGGATCGCATAAAGCGAATCGTAAAAGTTCTCGGGATGGTCAATTCAACATCTGATTTTCAGCGTCATCCGTTTGTCGTGAACGGATTCAGCAACACGATGGTGGAAATTTTCGGGGATTCAGCAAAAGCGGCTCGGAGTGCGGTTGGAATGGGGTCACTTCCCTACAACGTTCCGGTTGAAGTTGAAGCCACGCTGGAACTGCACGAGTAGTCTGGTTCTGTTCGAAACAGGATTCGTTCGGTGTGTGCTGCGACTGCACACGCACCGGACGGCTGGCACATTTCCTGTTTCTTTTTACGACATCCCGGAAGCGACTGAATTGTGTTTAAAGTCTTGCCCGGACTGCGTCCAATGCCTGCTGAGCATTGTTCTTCACGGAGAAGTCGTTGGATGTCGCCAATTTCTCAAGGAAGTCAACGCATTTTTCGGTACCGACTTTCTTCAGAACCTCCAGCAGGTCGTTTCGTGCAGACGCATCTGTGATCTGCGGAAACGACTTCATAATGGGTTCCTCGATGGGATCTCCGATGGAGATTAACGCTTCCTTGAGTTCACCTCGAACAACGTGGTCCGTCATTGACATGATCAGTGTTGGGTAATCATCCGGTTTCGCATTCTTCGCCAATGTCTTTACCGCAACGCGTTTCGCGTCGTGCATCAGACCATCGGAGTCCGCCAAAACCTTCTTCAGTTCTTCCGTGTGTTCAGCCGTAGCCCAGCGGCAGAAGGCTTCGGTTGCACCCTTTTTGACAAAGCCGTTGCTGTTCTTCATGTGATTGCGAGCGATCTTCAGGACTTCTTCGCGTTTTTTTTCGACAATTGCAATCTGGCTGAGTTTTGAGAGTGGCTGGCTGGCCCCATTGCCGCCTTCGGCCTTACGGACTTCCGCAATCAGGTCATCGACAAGTTTCGGATTCGGATTATTCTGTTCGTCTTCACGCTGTTTTTTGTCGGCCGCCATCTTCTGCTGAGCCTGTTCAATCTCTCGCTGGACTTCCGCCTGATCCCGGAGCGTGTAGGACACTCGAACAGGCACCTTGATGTTTCCGTCCTCGTTGTTTTGCTCCACGGTCGAATTGTACTCCAGGCTGAACGGCATGCCCTGGACTGTATCAAAGACCAGCGTTCCGGTGCCGCGAATATTCATGTAAAGCTGGTTGTTGGCACGAGTCGCGGTGTACTCATAGGACTTCGTAATCGAGATTTTGTTGTTGAGAGTCGGGCCGACCTGATAAGAGACTCGTTCAATCGCCGGGATTTCTTCGACGACCTGGTCCTGCTGTCCGCCAAACATTCCCGGAGGTCCGAAGCCACGCATACGACCACCAAACCTGGGCATTCCCCCGAACGGACTATCATCACGTTTGATTCGCTGCAAAGTTGATTCGGTTTCAACGTGCCATTGAGACTCGGAGTACGCATCCAGTTGTTCCATGAAGAAAACGCCGACCGGCCCGAGGACTGCTGGCAATTGCTCCGACCCCTCGAAGTTAAGCACCTCACCCAGTGCGTTGACCGTCAGTTTGCCATGATCTATCGAACTTGAACCGAACGAAGGTGGGCCCGGAAATCCACCTCTGGAGCGACGCATCTGTGGCTGCTCATGGAAGTTGGCATTGAATGCGACTTCATACATCTTGCCGCCGCTGTTGCCCCAGACTTTGATAAAGGCCACGCCCGGTGTGACTCGTCGAGCCACTTCGGGGCCGGCGAGATCCTGTCCGCGAGGAGCATTGGCCAGTTGAATTCCCTTTGTCGCCGCGAGTGCTCGAAGTTCGTTAACTGGTGCTGCAAACCCAACGGAGGTGACAGAGGATCCTGAAAGCTTTGCACTGGCTACTCCGACGACCAGCCCTGATCCGTTGACTACAGGGCCGCCGCTGTTTCCCGGGTTAATTGCGGCATCGATCTGGATCTGCTTGCCGCGATCTTTGCTCTGGATGACTCCTGCGACTGTTCCAGTGGTGACTTTTACATCGGTGCCCAGAACGTCAGATAAAGGGTAGCCGATCGCACGCACGGCTTCGGCAAGCTGCACCGTATCAGAGTCAGAAAGTGTGAGTGTGGGCAGGCCTGAGCCGTTGATTTTGATAAGTGCTACGTCGGAACGAGGATCCACAGCAACGACGGTCGCGGGATAAGTCTGTCCGCCGAGGTGAACTTCGATACGCCTGGCCCCTTCAACGACATGGGCACACGTTCCGACGAGACCATCGGCCGCTACAACAAATCCTGTGCCGGAGCTCTCTTCTTCGGTCACGACCTGATTCGAGTTGCCGCTGACGTTATAGGTGCAGGTACCGGTTGTTTTCTTGACATCATCGCCGGAACCTTCTTCCACGGTGAACATATATGTGTGGATAGCACCTGGCTTCCAGTGATAACGCAATTTGCGAGCATCGCCACTGATGGCTGCGGTGGCGGAAGGTATGTTGCCGCCTCCGGGCGGTATTGGTGTTCTTGTCTGGCCCGGAGGAGTAACTCCCGGAATATCTGGAGGAGTAACCCCGACGGCCGACGGATCGGCGCCAGCAACCTCCGCATTTTCTCCGCCGGAAGACATCCCTGCGATCTCAGTACCAGCCGCAGTGCCGGAAGTTGCTCCGGAACTCTTCAGAAACGACGAGACCGCAAAGATGATCACGCCGACAAGTGCTATGCCACCGCCAGCCAGCAACCCGATCATCAATCGGTTACCGCTTTTCTTTGGCGGGGTGCGGCGTTGCGGAGCGGAGGTCTGGCCGTAGTTTCCGTAATCATCATAAGCCGGGTCGGTGTAGGATGAATCCGTGTTCCATGGATCGTCGTCGACAGGTCGTTCTTTTTTAGCTGGCTTTTGTGAGGGCCGTGAACTTGCCGGAGCCGGTTTGGACGCAGATGCAGATGTGGTTGGTTTGGAGACAGTCGACGTCGCGGGAGGAGCCGCAGGTTTCCCTGTCACCAATTTTGTCGGAGCCGGCTTACTGGCTGCAGGAGCAGGCTTCTTTGCCGGAGCCGCTGGGGCCGCATCCGGAGGATCCACGGCAAGCTGCTCACCACAGCGAGGACACTGCAGAGTAATCGTCGTCGCTGCTTCGCGAACTCGCAGTTTAGTCAGGCAACCAGGGCATTCAACAATCTGGTGAGTCATGATGCTGCTCCTGACGAGATGTCAGAAATCAAAGGCCATTAAACCCTGAATCTGTAGTCGGTGGGAGATATACAGATTCAGACTCAGAGACACCAAAAGAATCATTCGTTATCGTGCAACCAACCAAAAGAAAACAATCGCCATCAGAGTGGGAGGAATAGCTCCCAGCAGAAGACCGAGTGGGCTGATTCCCGTGCCCTCAAAGGCTTTGGATGACTGCAGAATTCCGGCACCCGCTGGATTCGGAGCGTTCGCGATGACAGTCAACCCTCCTCCCGTCACAGCTCCAGCCACAAGGGCATATTTGAGCTGATCGGAAATCCCTTCCACAAGTGAACCCAGATAGGTCAGAGCTGCATTGTCCGTGATGGCCGTCAGAGCCGTTGCACCAAAATACATCTTTAGTCCTGTCATGCTCTCATTGGCGATCAATGGTCGCAGCCAGTGTTCCTGCAACGATCCCATCGTCACCAGCCCGGCGAGAAAGAATCCGACAAGCAGGCCTTCCTTGAGCTTCAGAGGGTCCTGATATTCCTTAGTCGCTGTGACCAGTCCCAGAAACATCATAAAGACCCCGAAAAACACATCCGGATGATGAGCTAACGCCACAATCGTCGCCAGAAACATCAGATGCAGCCCTGTCAGCCAGCCCGGTACTTTTTGCTGTTCGGTTTTGTCAACTTCAAGTGCGTTAAGTTGCTTCCAGAAGCACAAGACGACAAGCAGAGTCGAACACAAACAGCTTGCGACCGCTCGCCATCCAAAATTCGAGGCCATGTGCCAGGTTCCCCAGCCCCATTTTCCGGCGACCATCAGCACAGGAGGAGCCGCAAAATGAGTCAAAGTGCCGCCGATCGAAACATTCACGAACAGCAGGCCAATTGTTGCATAGGCCAGAGTCTTGCTGATTCCCTGATCGAAATATCTTCGCTTCAGCAACAAAGCAAGAAGCGTCATTGCAGCAGGTTCTGTGATGAATGAGCCAAACAACGCACCGAGTGAAAGTGCCGTGAAGTAGAAGGAAACCGTTTCCTTCAACGGCAGCAATCGAGCGATATAAAGAATGATCGTTTCTGCCAGATTGACGACGGGTCGCGTCGCAGCCACAACCATCACCACAAGCACAAATTTAGGTTCTGTGAAATTCAGAGTCTCGATGTAATCGACGGCTGATTGGACGGAAAGCTTCATGACCCCGATCGTCAGAAACAGCACAGCCGCCCAGATCCCGAAAACGATTTCTGTCTCCGCTAGGAAATGGAACAGGTTCTCCAGAATCGAGCCTTCCGGATACTTGTGAGCAAGTTTTGCAAACTGCTTCACAACAAACGTATGCAGAATGGCCAGAGCGAACAAAAAGGTCGCGACATACTCGACGGGGCCCTTGAGCGGATTGACACTCGCTACATCGGCAGCGGTTTTTGTCGCCGTTTCAGCCAGAGTCAGCCACATTGTTGGCAGAGCATTCAAGGACAGATCCGAAAGTAAAAGATTCATCGGCATTCATTCGTTCGGCCAGGTTCAGAAAGACAGAGCACGCAACCCTGGTTATCACGGCCTCTGTTCAGGTGTGCGGAGTTTACGAGACAATTCTGCACATTTCGATCTTCTCCAGCCCTGGAGTGGCCTGGTCGTCAGGAATTTCCAAGGGTTGCCGGTCCTCGCGCCCTGCCCATTTCTATCGTAGCGTGCGCTTCAGCCCACTTTTGGGTCGAGATCGCGACTTCTTTTTACTTGGCGGCCAGATCAGGAATTCAATGCCTGTCCATTGTTTCAAATGCACGGCGGTGCTGACAACACATTCCCGATTCGATATCTCAATCCTGATGTAATTGTTGCGGCAGGCAGGCTGACTTGGGCTGGCGTCACAGAAGTTTGGCACATGGAACTTGTCTAAGGGTTCGTTATGGCCGACTCCGGGGATATCGAAAATCTTCCGACTCAGAGCGATTTCGATCCCTCCGGTTGTTGTCTGGATGCCAACCATGCGTGGGAAATGTTCGGAGGACTGACTGTCGAGGAAGCCAGCATCAAGTTCTCGCGGCATTCTCAGTTTTATCAGGAAGACTTTATGTTCATGGGTGGCGTCGCATTCGCGTACTACTTCCCTGCAATTGAACGATACATTTTGACAGTGCAGGTTGACCCGAAGCTTGACGACGAAGCCGAAGCCGTCAGAGTCCTGGCCCATTGCATTATTGCACAACTTGAACCTGAGAACCTTGAGTTTGTAAAACCAGTACTGGATAACATTCGCCGTCTAGTCGCGCAGGCTCGAGGAAATCTGAAGAGATACGGAGCTGCCGAAGAGGATCAACAGAGAGTTGACTCATCATGGGGAAAACTCGAACAGGTTCTTGAATCGCGTCCAGGGTCTTGATGATTCCTTGATGATTTGGGCGGTGACGTTCTGCTGAGTTTAACCGTTTCGTGATCCGGAATTCTGAATGAGTAGCTCAAGCCTCAACGAAGCACGGTCTTTCAAATGGGTGGCTGTTGGCCTTTGGCTTCACATTCCCGCATATGTTTTTCTTTTGAGGTGTCTGCTTCTCCACGGCAATGATTATTCTCTCGATCTGTCCTCCACGACACAATATCTCGTTGGTAGAGGCACCTTGATCGCTGTCTCAGTTCTTACCGTTGCTGTGCTATCTGTGGTGCTCGCGATTCGGGGTGATGATAATCGTCGCAGATTCATCACCGTGGCGTGTTTTGCAGGAGTGCTCGTGCATCTCGTCTGGGCGTTTTTTTGTTTTGGTCCTGCGCTGTCGCTGTTGCGCAGACTGGGCTAACAGTTTTTGGATGAACATGGACGGCATATCTCACATTGAAGACCGGTTCCTTCCCTTTTTTCAGTTAATTAGCGTGAGGGAGCATTTCACAATGCCCTTGTATTCACGGGCAGGTCTTGTTGCTGAAGAAACGAAATAGAGCCGGGATCATTTGATGAAACAGGGCGTTCCGGAAGGGTGGCGATGTTGAAGCCTGTCCTGACGAATCAACGAATTTGCTATCTCCGCGTGCATCGTTTTTCAATAGTCTGCCCGTGACTATACTCCCGCCGTGACGATGTTACGGATGCTCGTCCGTCTTAAGTTGCGAAGTGCCGTGCGGTAGCGCCGTGCTGGTCCTTCCAAAACAAGATTCCTGACCTTTCCTGTCTCACTACATTCTTCCCGGAGCAATTCTTCATGCCCGTCTTTCTTGGCATTGATATCGGAACCAGCGGTACAAAGACTCTGGCCATTAACGAAAAGGGCAAGATTCTGGCGTCGGCGATGGAAGAATATCCATTGAGCAATCCCAAGCCGGGCTGGTCAGAGCAGGCTCCGGGTGACTGGTGGACGGCTTCCGTGAACTCCGTCAAGAAGGTGATGAAGGCTGCAAAGCTCAAAGCGGCTGATGTTGGAGGGATTGGGCTCAGCGGGCAGATGCATGGCAGTGTGTTTCTGGATAAGTCCGGAAACGTTATCCGCCCTGCTCTGCTTTGGAATGATCAACGGACGGCCGCGGAATGTGCAGAGATTGAAAAGCTGGCCGGTGGACGCGAAAAGCTGATCCATATGGTCGCGAATCCCGCGTTGACGGGCTTCACGGCTCCCAAGATCCTTTGGCTGCGGAACAAGGAAAAGAAGAACTTCGACAAGACCGTTCAGGTCCTGCTGCCAAAAGATTATGTTCGCTTTCGAATGACCGGTGATTTCGCGACCGAAGTCAGTGATGCCTCCGGAACATTGCTGCTGGATGTGGTGAATCGAAAATGGTCGAAAGAACTTCTGCACAAGCTGGATCTGGATGCGAAACTGTTTCCGAAGGTGTACGAGTCAGAAGACGTCACCGGAGTGTTGTCAGATTCTGCGGCAAAGGAGATGGGGCTGCGGCCTGGAACTCCTGTTGTCGGTGGTGGTGGTGATCAGGCCGCGAGTGCCATCGGAAACGGGATCGTGGACCGTGGCGTGATTTCCGCCACTATGGGGACCAGCGGCGTCGTGTTTGCTCACAGCGAAGAAGTCCAGGTCGATCCGCTGGGACGAGTTCACACGTTCTGCCATGCGGTTCGCGGCAAGTGGCATGTGATGGGTTGTGTGCTGTCCGCAGGTGGAAGCCTGCAGTGGTTTCGCAATCAACTGTGTCAGGAAGAAATTGCAGCGGCGAAGAAACAAAAAGTGGATCCGTATGAACTCATCACCGAACAGGCGGCTAGTGCTCCGGCTGGCAGTGAAGGTCTGTTCTTTCTGCCTTACCTGACGGGCGAACGAACTCCTCATGCCGATCCAAATGCTCGTGCGTGCTGGATCGGTTTGAGTCTTCGTCATGGCAAAGCTCACATGGCTCGATCGGTCATGGAAGGAGCCACTTTTGCGATGCGGGATACTCTCGAGATTATCAAATCCATGAAGATTCCGGTAAAGGAAATTCGCTTGTCCGGTGGTGGTGCTCGAAGCCCGTTCTGGCGACAGATGCAGGCAGATATCTACGGTCAGCCTGTCGTGACGATCAACGCGTCGGAAGGTCCGGCTTACGGCGTTGCCCTGTTGGCGGCTGCCGGAACCGGAGCTTACAAGAACGTCGTCGAAGCGTGCGAAGCAACGATTTCCGTTGTCACGAAGACTGCTCAGAAGACCGCCGCCGTGAAGTCATACAACGCGGCGTATCCGGAGTATCAGCAGCTTTATCAGTCGCTGAAGGGTGATTTCGCGGCGATTCAGAAGCTGGTTTGATTGCTGATTCGAGTTTGATTGACGCTGAGTCCCGGGGATGTCTGATCGACCATCCTCGGGACTTTTTTCATTGGGCTTTGACTGGATCACTTACTGAAGCTGTTTCACTCGGCGGATTTGTTTCCGAATGATCATGGGAATGCGTTCCAGCACCGGCGACGTTCCGTAGTTGTCTCGAAACTCCTGCACGGTTGTGGGTATCGCTTCGATCAATTGTTCACTGAGGCTAGTTAGGGCTTTTGAGACCACCGCCGGACGAACGCCAAGATCCGTGGCCATGGCGGCGATCTGTTTGGGGCCGATCAGATCGGGATCAGAGACGTCTCCGAGAGTCATCGCCAGATGTCGGGAGATGTTTTTGTAGTTGCGAGTACACACGAGATCGTAAAACGGTGCGAGGCTCAGATTGCATCGATCGACGTACAGCAACGACAAATTTTTCCCGTGAGCATCAGCATTACCAGCAAGCAGGTTAAACAGAGTCCAGTTCATCAGCTTCTGCAGCTCGATCAGCGGGAATGAAGTGAACCTGCGGATAACGTCTGCACATTGATGCAGGCCCGGGCCGCCCTCCTTTTGATACTTCATCTCTGCACCAATGCCCAGTGCCTGACAGAAGTCCTCCTGATGCAGACGTCGACAACCTGTGTCGCTCGTTGTGCGATCGTATCGTCGAATCACCGCAATGTTGGCGCGAGTTGTACGGTGTAGTCGAATATCAACGACTGGCAACCCAACCTCAGCCGCGAGCATGGAGAGGAAGGTTTCGTTCTCGGGGAGATGTTTATAAAACGGTGAGGCGAACTTCAGCAGATAAGTGCTCGGTGTATTTCCGATCGGCACAAAGATTTGGCCGTCCTGAATATGAACGGGTAGTTTGTCCTGAGCACCCGCGAGCGATAATCGGACTTCATTCTGGCCCGTGACTGCGGAGAAGGCATAGGGAGTCCCAACAGACCAGTCGGCCAGCTGGTTCTCGCTCACTGGTTCATATCGTTGATTCGTGGGAAGGGGTTGCTCACTGCGCGTGATGGCGAGTGCTCCGGCACAGTCGCCTCCGATGGCTTTGAGCAATTCAAAATCGTTGCCCAGGGAGATCTTCAGTGACTGGCAGATCTGTTGCCGGACATTCGCTTCAGGCAGCAGATTGGCGAAGAAGCGATGGCTTGTAACAAGGTCGTATTCGCCATTCAGCGGTAATGAGATCGAGATCGGAAAGGCAGACTCGTTTTGCTGCCAGTCCGTTCGATAACGAAACTGCATATGCCCTGATTCCGCAAGTTGCAGTTCACCGATTGTCTGGTTCTCGTAATGAACATACAGGATCTCAGACATTCGATCCTCGCTGTTCGATTCGCAGTTCCAGACCGAAAAGCTGCAGGATGTGGATCGTGAGTCCCAGTTGCAAAGTCGATTTGCCTCGTTCCAGTTCAGACAGAAAACGGACTCCGACGCCGGCCATTGCGGCTGCGTCTTTCAGTGTCAGCCCCGCTTCTTTGCGGCGTTGACGCACAAGTTGTCCGATTTGGAGAGGAGTGTTGACGATGACCATTGTTTTCCCGATCGGTATTTTTCTGAAGCGACATCAGGCAAATTGTGAGAAATGTCCCGATCGGGAATATTAGCTTCAGGTTTCGGCAGAGTCAAGTTTTTCTGTCCCGAGCGGGAATACTCTGGTGCCGAGGGATTCTGGATGATCGCAAACAGTAGGTCCAGCTTGCCGAGCTGGACTTTCGCCGCAAGGCGAACCGAGCAGCGACGTTGACCCGCAAAACCCGGGACCGACACACTTAAATCCCGTGCACACAGATCGCGTCACGCCGCGAAGTCCTGCCCGGCAGGCAGGACCTACCTGAATTTTCAGATGCATCTGTTGTTCAACTCACTATGACTGATCTTTGACGACAGAACTCGGTGGCGACATACTCCAATTCGTCGGCGGGTGCTCGGCCTGATCTACGAGACACAGCCCTCAAGTCATCACTGACGAAAGAGAGACTGCCTGACAGGAGACCTTTGCATCTCAGAGTCATTCTTCAGCAGAAAGATATCCAATGCCTCGTCCCACGCGTCGACGATTTCTTAAGTCTGCAGCAGCAGCTTCAGCCTCCATCATGCCTTTTTTTGCGCGAGCTTCGACGCGTTCGTTCTCTGACAATCCGATTGTCGGTATCGGTGAATTTACGTACGAGTGCCAGCACAATTGGGACCGCGCGGGGCTTCCAGCCGGGTATGAATACGGCAATGCATCCCATGGAGTCGCGATCGATTCACAAGGCCTGATCTACATCACTCACCAGGGAAACCCGGGATCGATTTTCGTGTTCGATGGCGAAGGCAAGTTCGTAAAGGCGATGGGAGAAGTTCACAACGCCGGACCGGCCGCCAAGGGACATGGGATTTCGATTCGCAAGGATGGCTCGGAAGAGTTCCTGTATCTTGCTCCGTCCGATACGACCATGGCGTTTACAAAGATGACCATGAGCGGTGAAGTGGTATGGAAGAAGGACCGAGCCACCATCAACACAGAAAGCGACGGAGTGCTGGCAGATCCGAAGACTGGGTTTCGTCCGACGAACATCAGCTTCCGGCCTGATGGAGGCTATTATCTGGGTGATGGTTACGGCAGTCACTACGTCTTCGAGTACGATCGCAACGACAAGTTCGTCAGAGCACTCGGCGGGAATGGCAATGAAACAGGCAAGTTCAGTACGCCGCACGGACAATGGCTGGATGCTCGCGATGGTGTTCCAAAGCTTGTCGTGGCTGACCGTGCGAATAAGCGATTGCAATGGTTCGGAATGGATGGACAGCACATCAAGACTATGGACGGCTTCCTGTTTCCGGCCGATATCGACGTGCAGGGCGAATTTATGCTGGTTCCCGACTTGCATGCTCGCATTACGATCCTGAACGGCAAGAATGAGATCGTTGCGCAGTTGGGCGACGACGAAGCCTGGAGAACCGAAGTTCTGGCCAACAACTTCGCAATGCGGGCGAAATCTGCGGAGTGGAAGTCGGGGCGTTTCGTGCATCCGCATGATGCCTGCTTCGACGCTGACGGAAACATCTACGTCACTGAATGGGTGAAGACGGGACGCGTTACAAAACTGGTTCGCAAGTCATAGACAATGGAGAATTGGTAATGCCTGAACGAATGATTCAGTCGAAGACGAGAGCTCAAGTTGTTCTTTACGTTCTCGGCGTTCTTGCGCTGAGTTTTAGCGGCACAAACAACGTTGAATCCGCCGAGCGCCAAAGAATACCTTGGACTGAGTCGAAGCTTGTGGGTTCACCCGACCCGCCATTGCCCTATCGCGTCGTACGTGCCTATGAAAAATTGCCCCTGTTTGCGCCGGTGTACTTGCGGCCGGAGCCTGGCACGGATCGGATCTTCTTTGTCGATCATAAAGGCGACTGGAAGGAACCGGGTGGCCTGCGATATTTCACTGACAAGGCAGACGCGGACAACAGCAAACCGTTGATTGCTCTGGATCGACTTGTCTACGGATTCTGTTTTCATCCGAAGTATCGCGAGAACAAGCATCTGTATCTGATCACGAATGGTCCGATGTCGGAATCGAATAAGCAGAATCGAATTTCGCGGTTCACCGTGTCGGAATCTGCTGATGTCCCCGGAGAGCTCAAGGCGGACAGTGAACTGGTGATTCTTGAATGGGACTCCAATGGTCACAACGGTGGCGATCTGGCGTTTGGTCCCGATGGTTTTCTGTATTGCCCAACCGGCGATGGAACAAGTGACAGTGATACGCTGGTGACTGGTCAGGGGCTGAACGACCTGCTGGCCGTGATGTTGCGTCTGGACGTTGATCATCCGACTGCCGACAAGCCCTACTCGATCCCGTCCGATAATCCGTTTATCAATGTTCCCGATGCGCGGCCGGAGATCTGGGCTTACGGTTTTCGAAATCCCTGGCGAATGGATTACGATCACGAGTCGAATCAATTGTGGCTGGGACAGAATGGTCAGGATCTGTGGGAACAGGTCTATTTGATTCGACGCGGTGAGAATTATGGATGGAGCGTTCAGGAAGGCGGGCATCCGTTCTATGTTGAACGGCCGAAGGGGGCCGAGCCGATCGTTGCGCCGATGGCCGATCATCATCATTCGGAGTCTCGCAGCCTGACCGGCGGTGTTGTTTATCGAGGATCGAAGTTGCCGGATCTTGTTGGCTGCTTCATCTACGGGGATTATTCGACGGGGAAAATCTGGGCCATTCGGCATGATGGGACGAAGGTTACCTTTCATCGCGAGATTGCGGACACCACGCTTCAGATCGCCGGGTTCTCCATGAATGCTGCCGGCGAACTGTTGGTCGTGGATCATGCTGGTGGCTTTTATCGGCTTGAACCTATGCCGCCGCAGGAACCGACCAATTTTCCTCGCATGCTGAGCGACACCGGTCTGTTCGCATCGGTTGCAGAGCATCGTCTTTTGCCGTCCGTGATTCCTTACTCCGTGAACGTTCAATTTTGGTCGGATGGTGCTCACAAAGAACGCTGGCTGGCAGTGCCGGGCGAAGAAAAGATTGATTACACGTCGACACGCGGATGGAATTTTCCAAATGGCTCGGTTCTGGTGAAAAGCTTTGCGCTGGAGAAAGTTGCGGGCCAGCCGGAGACACGTCGCTGGATTGAAACTCGATTGATGGTCCGGCAGCAGAATGAGTGGGTTGGTTATTCGTATCGCTGGAATGAAGAGCAAACCGATGCCGAGCTATTGGATTCCGGAAGTGTCGATGTCGAGTTTGAGATTCAGGATCCGGCAGCCGGAGGCGGTGTGAGAAAACAGACCTGGCATTATCCCAGCCGTGCCGAGTGCATGGTGTGTCATTCGCGAGCCGTCAATTATGTGTTGGGGCTTTCTGAGAACCAGATGAATCGTGAACACGATTATGGCTCGGAGAAGTTCAATCAGATTCAGATGCTGTCAGAGTTGGGGATGTTCACGAAGCCGCTTACAAAGCCTGTCGAAGAGCTGACTCGACTGAGTGACCCATTTGACCCTGCTCTGGATTTGAAGCAGCGAGCCGCTTCTTATCTTCATGCCAATTGCTCCAATTGTCATGTCGAAGCTGGTGGCGGGAATGCTCAGTTTTCAGCGGAAATCGATGCGAAGCCGGAGCAGGCGAAGCTGATTGACGTGAAGCCTGTGCATACCGCTTTTGATCTGCAGGACGCGAGGCTGGTTGCACCGGGTTCACCGGAACGGTCATTATTGTTTCATCGTATGCAGCGACGAGGACATGGTCAGATGCCTCCGCTCGGAACGAGTCTTGTTGACAAGCCCGCGGTCGACCTGATCCGCGAGTGGATTCTGCAGTTGCCGCCGGATACTGCGTCGAAATGAGTTGTGCGCGCTTTATCCTGTAGTCAGAGCGAAAGTGGTGCAGAAGCCGTTGAACCACAGGGGTGAACCCAAATGGCGTGGACTTCAGGGGATTCAGTGTTGATCATCGCCCTGCGGAGGCAAGCTCCGCAGGGGAGTGACATCACGGAAAAATATTCGTCTCTGGTTCACATCATTGCTCCACGGGGACCAGCTTGGGGTGACAAAAATCCGGGGGTTGACATCGCCTGGGATTGCGCAAGTTCTGGTCCGTTGTTTCGGACTGTGTTTCGCAGCGCAGCTGCGGCAGCATTTAGCCCCAGGCTAAAGCCCGGGGCTACCTGCTGCCGCCTCTACGAGGCGAAATGAGAACGATAGTTGTCCCACTGAATCTCGTCGTAATACCAAATTTTTAGCACCTCGGGACAAGCCACATTGTGGCAGGTCGAGCTTAAGTCCACGCCAATGAGTAAGCCCGGTGGCGTGGACTTTGAAGCCTGCTCAACGCTGATCGCTCTGCAGGAAGGCCAGCAGGTCGGCCATGTCCTGAGCACTCAGCAGTGTGGCCAGACCGTTTGGCATCGGCGACACATTTGACGGTTGAATCGCAACGATCGATGTTCGTGCCAGGTGGAACGTCTTCTGAGCATCGGGCGACAGTACGATTTCGTCGGCCGATTCGCTGCTGATGATCCCGCTGATGACGCGACCGTCCTCCATCTCCACGCTGACTGGCTCATAACCTCGCACAATGCTGGAGCTTGGGAAGACCAATGCTTCCAGCAGGTCGCGTCGATTTCGAACGCGTCCGATGCTAGTCAGGTCGGGACCAAGTCGTCCACCGCCGTAGCCAAGTTTGTGGCAACCGTTGCAAGCGGCTTTCTTACTCATAAAGACTTCGTGACCGCGGCGAACATCACCTTCAGGTAAGGTTGTCAAGAGTTTCTCCAGCGTTGCGGTTTGCTCTTCCTCGCTGGCGTTGAAAAGTTTCAGGAGAGCTTTGCCTGCCTCCTGAACAGACGTTGGATACTTGGTCAGAAGAGGCTTGATCAGATCCGGACGAAGTCCTCGAACACCTTCAGCCTGCATCAACGCAGTGACAAGCTGGAGTCCTAAAGATTCGGAACCGCCCTTTTCGAAGGCCGGAAGTAGTTTTGGTAACTCCATCGGTCCAACGGTTTTCAGCGTAGAGACGAGAGACGTCAATTGAGGTTCCGACAGGGCTGAAGATGCGAGTCGGTTAGCGGCAATCGAACGCAGGTTCATCGGCAGGTCGGGACTTAACGTCGTCGTGAGAAGCGCGAATGTGCTGTCGCTCAGGTTCAGTCCGCTGCCTGCGGCATCGATGGCATTCAGGCGAGTTTCATTTTCCAGATCCGAGTCGGCCGCAATCTTTGCTAAAGCATCGCGAAGGCCAGTATGACCCTCCTTGGGCATGGGAAGATTTTGAGCGGCCGCGATCGCCAGCGGCAATGTTGCTTTCTCGGCCGAGGTGAGCATCTCCGCCAGCGCATCCAGCCATGAGGCCGGGGTTGCCGTCAGGCCACTTGATGCCATTACTGCCAGAGACTGCTGGCGACCGGCTTTGTTGCTCTTGTTGGTCAGCGAGGCCAGAAGCAACGCCTGAATATCCGGAGCATTCGCGAGGCTGGCCAGCAAATGACGATCCTGTTCACGATCTACATCGCTCAAGTTAGCCGCTTGAGCCAAACGCTGCTCGAAATAAGTCTTCAGCTCCGGACCCCAGTCGGAATGTTGATTCACGATCCATGCTGCGGTGGCTCGCAGAGCGGCATCCGGGCTGCTCATGTGGCGAATCACATCGGCTGCCTGCAGTCCTCCGTTTTTCATTTGATCCAGAGCAACCAGGGCGGCGCGAATCGTCGCAGGGTCTGTCGAGTTCAACCCTGAACGAGTTTGTTTAGCGTCGCCAATTTCGATCAAAGCATAAATCAGAGCATGCTCGCGAATTCGTTCGGCAGCGACAGCGGGGGCTCCGGAAGCGTCCGGGCCGGTCGACTTGAGTTGGGCCGTAAGCTCCAGCAGGTTCCGGATTGTCCCTTCGTTCGCACGCAGTCGGCCAATTGCCTCCGCAGCGGCTCGAGCGGACCCAGGCTCACCTGTTTTTGCGATGGTCATTAACTGTTCTGCAGCTGCTTCATTTCGAGCTAGCCCGGTCGCATGGATGGCCGCCTGTTGCACGGTTTGATCCTTGTCATTCAATGCCGGCACGATTGCTGCGGTTGCTGAAGAAGTGTTGATCCCGGCTAATGTCCAGACTGCTCGCCGACGCACCTCGGGAGATTCATTCGCTTTGACAACGGCGGAAAGCGCATCGACGGACTTGTCCTGCAACTTACGCAACTCGGCTGTCGCGCGGCGCTGGACGAACAGGCGAGGATCTTTCAACAGCGCTGTAAGCCCTGCGGCATCGGCTTTCGCCCAGGCAATCTCTGCTCCGAGCGGATCGGCTATCGAAGGAGCATCGTTCCGGCGGACTCGATAAATCGCGCCCAGCACATCAGGCTTGGCCAATTGAGATGTCGGACAGCAGACTTTGTACCATCCGCCGGTATCAACGATCAGCAAGCTGCCGTCCGCATCTTCAAGGACATCAGTAGGATGAAAGTCGGGATGATCACACGCCAGAAAATCGACATCTTCCGTGTCGTATGTCGGGCCGTTTGGTTTCAGTTTGTGCTGGACGACTTTGTGCAGGTTGAAATAGCACGCAAACAGTTGCTGACTGTGGCCTCCACCCAGAATTGAGTCGGTGCCACCAATAAAGCCACACGGAGCCGCGGCACCCTGATGATTCAACACCGGCATGACTTCGCCAGTCATGGGATGAGCGTAGATTGAGTCATGTTTCTTGCCATAGACTCCACCGTAAATCGCATGAATCAATCCATCGCGACGTCCCGCTTCAGGATTCTGGAAAAACGTGCAGCTCAGGAATCGCTCGCCGTTGTTCAGGAAGGCGACGTTCACTGGGTTATCCATGCCGCCGATCAGGACGGATTCCAGTTCTGTTCCGTCCGGTTTGGCGCGAAAGATATGAGATGAACGAGTGACCAATTCATTACCATCGGACAGCATGTGTTTCTGTTCGGCAAAAGCTCCTTTGCACCAGTAGAATCTCCCATCGTGGCCAAGATACGGACCATGGAGGTCGTTGCCGCAGCCGGTCAGAGTTTTTCCATCGAACCAGACTTCTCGTTTATCCGCGGAGCCGTCGTCATCTGTATCGGTCAGCTTCAAAATTTCCGGAGGAGCGGCGACATACAATGAGCCTTCGTACCACAGACAGCCTTCGGGAAACATCATCTTGTCAGCAAACAGAACGGACTTGTCGTAAACGCCGTCGCCGTTTGTGTCTTCAACTCGTCGAATATTGTGAGGCTTCAGTTCCAGTTGCTTTTCGGCTCGTTCTGACATGCCGCCGGAATCTGTGACGTAAAGTCGTCCACGTTCATCACGGGCTACGGCAATCGGGCGGCCGACGAGCGATGAGTCCACAGCCAGTTCCACCGAATAGCCTTCGGCAACTCGCAGAGTGCGAGCTCCAATCGTGACTTCCGCGGCGAATGCGTGATTCATTGTCAACAATGCGGCCAGGGCGGCGAAAACGGCAGGAGTCGAACGATAGATCGCAGTGACAAGCATCGGAGTTCCCTTTCTCTACGGATGTCAGAGTCCGCCTGAGATGTTCGCGAATTCCGGCCCCGTTGTCATCTCCATGGCAACATTACTTTGCTCTGAAGTGGACATCAGACGACCCGCAGCGCTGGGCTTCAGTGGGTCTCAGGCATCGATGTCGGCAGGCGCGGCAGTTGGTGACTTAAGCACTCGCGAAAGAATGACAGCGACGGCTGCAAGGTACAGCAGTCCAGCGATCATGAGCGGCCAAATCAGCCCTGGCCAGCGATTAAAGATTCCGTCGGAAAGCCACGATTGCGCGAAACACAAAGGAGCCATGCCGAGACCAGTGGCGAGCATTACGTGCCAGATCGGAATTCGAGTCAGTCCCGCGGCGTAGGACAACAGATCAGTGGACGTCAATGGATTGAGACGAAGAAACAGGATCATCCAGAAGCCACGACGGTTGAGTGGCTTCTGAAGTTTGTCCATCGACGTGTTCGCTGAGATTTTCTCCAGCCAACCACTTCCCGTACTTCGCACAATAGCGCAGGAGATCCCGGCGCCGATCGTGTTCCCAACAATTGCCAGAGAACCTCCCAGCCATGGACCGAAGATGAGTCCTCCCGGTGCATACAACATCAGTCCGGGGATTGGCGCTACGATGACCTCCGCGACAACAAAGATTACGTAAGCCACCGGCGCAAGAAGACCGGCCTCTTGAAAGAAGTGCTGAAGGACCAGCACTCGTTCAGAGGCCGAAAGCTGGGTGTCCAGAAGTTTGGCGACGATGCCGCCGTTGCTCCACGAAACCAGCATCGTCAGCAGGATGATGACCAGAACCAGCCATGGAAGGTGCGACTTGCGCATGATGGTTACAGTTGCGTTACACGTAGAAGAACGTCGATTCGGCCGTCGTTCTCAGCAGCATACGACGCTCTTCCGGTGTTACGAAATCGATGTAGTCACGAATGAGTGCAATCGATGAGGCATATGTGTTGAGTCCGGAAATCTGATACGGGCAATCACTGGCCCACATCAGCCGATCAGGACCATAAGACTCGCAAAGACGTTTGATCATTGGCACCATTTCATGATGCGGCGGAGTCTTCTTGCCGAACGCGTAATAGGCCGAAATCTTAACTCGAATGGTTTTGTGTGCGGCCAGTTTGCAAAGCAGATCAACGTCTGCTTCGCGGATTTCGCCGTTCTCGCCGATGCGAGCAAAGTGGTCGATCACAACAGGAGTGTCGGGGAACTTCTTGCACATAGCATCGAGTTCCGGGAGGTTGTCCGGGTTGATCAGACAGCACATTGATTGTCGCGTCTCAGCAGCGGTTTTCCACATGTGCTGCATGCCATCTGTGGCCAACCATTTTGGCTGGTCTTCACGTGGTCCGATTCGGAAGCCCGTGACGCCTGTCTTCAGCATCTGTTTCATCAGATCTGCGACATTATCCTTTTTGTCATCGATTTGAGCGACGATTCGAAAGCGGTTGGGGTGTTTCTTCCAGGTGTCGATCAGATAGGAGTTGTCGAAGCCGTGGTAGGGATGGTGCTGAATCAGCACAACGCGGCCCACGCCTTCAGGCTCAGCCACGGCCAGCAATTCTTCATCTGTGAAGCTGCGAGGTGCCAGCACATCAACAGTCTGGTTATTTCGGAGCGGGTATTTCCCAAGATCGGTTGTCCAGATATGGGAATGTGCATCGATCCAGGGGTGTTTTTCGTCCTGCATTGCGGCTGCCTTGTTTGAGTCCGCCAGAAAAAGTGAACCACCGGAAACCAGAGCAGCAGCAGTGGCCAATGCGTGACGGCGAGAAACCTGACCTGACTGAGACATCAGTGAACTCCGAATACTTCCTGAAACGAATGTTGAAGCACAGCAACCTGAGTTCTAGCAGATCGGATAATGTCGGCAAACTTATCGCGGTGTATTGTGTTGCGGAGAGGATTCTCAAGTGTGCAAAGGTGACTCTGTCGTTAACTCCCTCTGCATCTTGCAAATACTTGAAAGGAATGATCACTGATCCGTTGAAGGTGTCTCGAATACGACTAAGAATCGCGTGAGGATTGTTGATGTGATTCGTCTCTGAGTTTGGTGACGCACGTAAGGGTGTTCGCGGCAATTTCATATGTGTGATGCGAGGGTAAACCCGCCTGCTGACTGTCTCATTTTTGGTTGTGGCGAGCTGGGTATATCCCGCAGGTCGTTGAATCGGAGTCGCTACGATACTATTTTCGAGGGCAAAGCAGGAGGACGCCCTTATTCTTTAATTTCTGGCATGGATGCCCACTCATGAAGGAACAGTTTGATGCAGCGCAAACGCAGACCAGGAAAGAGGGCGGAACTTAAAGCTCCGCCACTCACAGAATTCGAACAACCCAAGAAGCGTCGTCCGTTTACAGTCTTTTTGATTGAGGACGATCAGGCGGTCCGTGCATCTCTTGTAGAGGCTCTGGGAGAACACAAGATCACGGTCAGAGATTACATGACTGCGATGGAGTTTTATCGCGACTACCGTGAACCAGTCCCGGGTGTGCTGATTCTTGACCTCCGGCTTCCGGGCATGTCCGGCATCGAACTGCAGGAAAAATTGAACGAAGACGGTTTCGAGTTGCCCGTCGTTATGATCTCAGGCCATGCGGACGTGCCAATGGCCGTTCGTGCAATGAAGAATGGTGCGTTCGATTTCCTGTGCAAGCCGCTTAAAATTGAAGATCTGGTGGCAGCGATCGCTCGTTCTTATGCATACTTTTACGATGTTGATCCGGAAGTTCTGGAAGAAGAACTTGAGGATACCGAAGACAGCATTAATCGTCTGACCGGGCGTGAGCGCCAGGTACTGGATCATGTTGTTGACGGTCTCTCCAGCCGAGAGATTGCTCAGGAACTGGGTGTTAGTACGAAGACTGTGGAAGCTCACCGAGCTCGAATCAACGATAAGATGCGAGCGGATAATGTATCACATCTGATTCGCATGTGCTTTGCTTACAACGAAGAGCACAGCAACTAATTTTTCGATTCACGTTGGAGGGACGATTTCAGGCACTCGTGTCTGTTCCGTCCCGGAGACAGGCAAGACGGTGTTGGCGAGTCGAACCCATTTTGGTCAGTGATGGCTGGGTGGGATTCAGTTGCCAGACCGTCTTTTTCATTTAGTGGTTGGGCCGAGGTATCTCTGTGGAATTCCCTCCTGACTCGAGTTGACAGTCAGTGGCAACTTTTCTATTGTTCGCTCGCTTGAGCCCGCTGATCGTTCGGGCGCGTTTGAATCTGCTGAAGGAGCGACATCAGTGACAACCGTTGGGCAGCGGATCCGGGAGATCCGCAAGAGTCGCAATCTGACTCAACGAGAACTCGCCGATCGAGTCGGCATTAATTTTACTTACCTGAGCCGCGTTGAAAACGACCGTCTTGACGATGAGCAGACTCCTCGCGAGGAAACTCTGCAGCGTATCGCGAAGGCTTTAGATGCAGATCCGGACGAGTTATTGTTGCTGGCACGAAGAATTCCGGATGCTTATCGAGACCGGATTTTGTCTCGTCCCGGTGTGTTTCGAAAGCTGCTGAACCTGTCAGATTCTGATCTCGAAAGCCTTGTCGGCCAGTTGGAACAGCAAGCTCGCCGCGCGAAGAGCCATTAAGCGGACGATAAAAATCACTGCACGGAACGAGACCTTTAAGTTCCGTATTGAACTCAAGAAGAGCAACGAATCTCGCAGGGAGTGTGACCAGTGCGACGCCATGACTTAACCAATATGCGGACGCGATCCATCGACGCAGTCACCGCCATGCGCATTCGGGAATATGAACAGCTTACCGGCGAACCAGTCATGTTCCCCGTGCCGATCGAGAAAATCGTCGAGCGAATTCTGGGCCTGAATTTCGACTGGGTGGAAATCGAAGAACAGACGGGTGAGCAGATTCTGGCGGGATTGATTCCCGAAGAACGTCGCATCGTGCTGAATAGTCGTCACCTTGATCTGTTCCAGAAAAAGCCCGGCCTTGAACGCAGCACGATTGGGCACGAAGCAGGTCATTGGGACATTGATATCGATCGTACCAGCCTGCATCATCCAAAATTGCCTGGGTTTGAGTTGCAAACCAGCGTTGTTCGTCGACATGCGGCGGACCGACATGTATTGGTCGAGGTTCTGAATCGAGCGGCTTACGATGATCGCTATTTTGAACTCTATCGAGAGTTGACGGCGGGGCAGGATTCTCCGGAAGTTCGCAGTGCCGTCGACAGATATCAGTCTTCAATGCTTATGCCCGACTGGCTCATCAAGTCCGCTGTTCGAGACATCGATGTGACCTCATGGCCAGCGCTGTATGAGCTGGCCGAGAAAGCTCAGGTGACCATTTCCAATTTGACTGTTCGCCTGCATCGTCTGGGAGTGATCTATATCCCCGAGGGCAGTCGAGAAATCTACGCCGGGCGAGATGCCTATATCGGGCAGAAGCATTTGTTCTGATGCTGCCTGCTTCGGTTTGTATCACTGGTCGCGCGACTTAGTAGAGACTGCAAGCGACAGAGTGAGTTTGTTTGTGGCCGGATTCGTGAGAATTCGGTGCGTGTCCTTTGGGTGCATCCGAATTCTCACGAATCCGGCTACTCATATCGCTTCTCAAGCTGGGGATTGATTCAGGCGAAGCGTTTGGCTTCGCCTTTTTCTGAGCCACTGTGTTGACAGTTTCTGGCAACTTTCTGTTTTCGTTGGGGCTAATCGCCAACTTTTTCCGCCTTGAATGGAGTCTTGCTATGTTGGTTCTTTCTCGCAAACTGCAGCAGCAGATCGTAATCCCCGAGTTAAACATTCGCATCACGGTTCTGTCTGTGGGAACGAATCGCGTGCAATTGGGGATCGAAGCCCCGAACTCCATTCAGATTACAAGGCCCGAGGTCAATGGCTTAAGATTCGCGAACGGAGTAACGTCAGAGTGGCGTCAGGTTGTTGAGGTGTAGTTTGAGTGGAGCTGGCCTGTGTCAGAGTCGTTGAAAACCGAGACCTGTGATGTCATCGTCATTGGTTGTGGCGGCTTTGGTTCGTCTGCGATGTTTCATCTGGCTCAACGTGGCCTGGAAGTGATCGGGATTGATCGATTTCACCCGCCACATGATCGCGGAAGTTCACACGGCGAGACTCGAATCATTCGCAAGGCCTATTTCGAGCATCCCAATTATGTTCCATTGTTGCATCGAGCATGGCAGCTTTGGGAAGAGTTGTCGGGGAGTGTCGGCGAACGACTGATTGAACAGCGCGATCTGTTGATCGCTGGTCCACCGGGCTCGGAAGTCATCGAAGGCGCTCGGTTGTCTGCTCGTATGTATGGACTGCCAATGGAGAATCTGACGGCTGCTGAAGCGGCGATTCGATACCCGGCATTCCGCTTACCAGAAGACTATGCCGTGGCGATTGAATCGACGTCTGGCTATCTGTGGGCTGAACGTTGCGTGACTTCGCATCTGAACTCTGCAACGGCACTGGGGGCGAAGTTACGGCCTGATGAAACTGTATTGTCGGTGTCGTCTTCAGGGACTGGTGTTCAGGTTCAGACGGACCGAGGCTGTTATTCGGCCGGCGCGGCGGTTGTGACTTCCGGAGCGTGGACGGGCCAGTTGTTGTCGGATTATGCTCGACATATTTCAGTGCTCAGGAAAACGTTGTGTTGGTTCCCTGTGACATCTGAAAACTGGATTCGTAAAGATCGAGCACCCTTGTTTTTTGTCGATGCTCCTGAAAGTCAGTTTTACGGCATTCCGAGCGTTGATGGGGCAACAATCAAGGTCGGGATGCATACTGGTGGTGAGGTGGTTCCGGACCCGACGACTCTGTCTCGACAGGTAACCGATGAGGATGAACGTCCAATCTTGCAATTTGTTGGGAAGTATCTCGAAGGCATCAAGCCTCAGGTCAGCAGATCTGTCATCTGCATGTATTCGATGACTTCAGATGGCCATTTTCTGCTCGATCGATTGCCGGAGTTGCCAATCGTTGTCGCTGCAGGTTTTTCAGGGCACGGCTTCAAGTTTACCAGCGTACTGGGAGAAGTCGCGGCCGATCTGATTCAGCGAGGACAGACGGGGCTTGATATTGGGTTCCTGTCTGTGAGTCGCCTCAGTACAGGTTGATGCGATTCGAGCGATTTGATTCGATTCAACGGAATTGAATCACAGCTCCAGGTCTCGCTCCCAGCCAGCGAATACGCAGACTTGTTGACGTCGCGAAATCAAGTGGGGGCGTCGCGTTGCCAAATTGATGACGCAAAGTCAGACTGCGTGACTGTGACCAGTCCGGAGATTCCTGCCGGCCATTGCCCTCCTTCTTAAAAGGACAACGAACAGATGTCCGTCGTTTGCCCAAGTTTCGTGTTTGGTGTTCGCCCCGCCTGTGCTGCTTTGATGATTCTTCTGACGATAGGTTCGTTTATCGTCATCGCGCCGAGTGCTGCTGGCGAAG
>JBIIIF010000305.1:0-7889 GCA_044235005.1 Planctomycetaceae bacterium
CCCAATGCGTCGCAGTCAGGAATCGCTGAGAACTCGGCCGGTGCAGGTAAGCCCACAAAGGTTTTGCCAAAGAATCCCTGATATCACGGAACGTGGCATAGCCGTAGTTGAATGTAAAGCGTGGCCTGCTCCGAAACCATCACACGGAACGATGCCATGGCCACCACACGTTAGATAACTTGACACTTACTGTATGTAGGGTATTATTTGTCCCCTTCCCCACTCCTTGCCATGGACTTGGGCTTGGATAGCACTCAACGGAATGAGCTTTACTAATCGGCCACTAGTGAGGTGTATGCTGTGACACGCCCAAGCAAAGCTGTTCTGGCTCGACTGCGCAATCTTTTCGAATCCACGCTGGCTGGACGAACCTCCCGAAGCCGCCTGCGTCGCCAGCTCAACCGAATTGCAGCTCCGGGCGAAGTGCTCGAAAAGCGTCAGCTCCTTGTAATGCCACCCGGGCTACCCACCGTCAACGTAAGCCAGGCCCCGATCACGATTCAGTGGGCTCATCCGGCTCAGGACACAGATCCTGCCGTAAGTTTCGATCTTGTCATCAATCGCACCGATCTCGTATCCGGTGGTCCACAGACAGTGATTAATGAGCCGGGGCGACTCAGAACGGTTCCGGTGGGCCAGGTCGAAACTTATCGAATTCTGGAGCCACTCGCACCAGGGACGTATTCCGTCTTCATAGCCGCACGTAACGCTGGCAATATCGTTTCGCCGTCTGTGACAACATCTTTTAACATTGAGCAACGGGCGCCTGAGATCCTGACGATCTCCGGACAACAACTCTCCTCCTTAACGACGACTCGGCCTGTAACAGACCGTTCGATGAGTCTATCGTGGACTCCGATCCCCGGCACCAACGACTACTATGTATGGATCGATCAGAAATCAGCGACAGGATGGTCACAGATCCCGGATACGATTCCGCGAGCAGTCAGGGGAAACGTACTTGAACACGATCTGCCGGCAGGCGAGTATCGGGTTCGCGTGAGAAGCCTTAATCAACCGACAACATGGTCACAGGCATTAGAGTTTGTGGTCACCGGCAGCGAGACGAGTTCTCCTGAGATCACCAGTTCATCCGCTTCCGTCAGTAGTGGCGGCGCTCTTCTGTGGAGTCGTGAAAACAATGCGGTCCGCTACGAAGTGGAGATTGTGCAGACTGGATCCTCGACAGTGACCAGAGCCATGGTTCACGATTCTGAATACAGAGACGCCTTTCTTCCGAACGGGGACTTTTCTGCGCGAGTTCGATCATTCAACGCCGCTGGTATTGCTTCGGATTGGAGTACCGCACGTGCCTTCAGGGTCTCCAGTACGACTTATAAACCTGTTATCAGTTCCGGCCCTGTCGATATTCAGGTCAATGGTGTTAAAGATCTCGAATGGTCTCCAATCAGATGGGCCAGCGGTTACGAGGTCACAGTAACACGCATTGATGGAACGACCGCCGCTGTACGGCTCAGGGAGCGACTGACAGCACCTCGTTTCTCCTTCCCCAAAATGCCGGCGGGCACCTACACCGCCACTGTGAAATCCTACGATCAATCAAATGCGTCAGGACCTAATCAGACCTCCAACTCAGAGAGCTTTGTTGTCACGGCAACCACTTATCAACCAGTGACGCCCGTCCTGATTCAGACCAACACTGGTCATCAACTGACATGGGATCGAGTGGCCAGTGCGACCCGGTATGACGTGGTTGTTGAACATGTCAGAGCAGATTTATCTGCCGTGAATTCCACGATTGTCGCACAAACCAGCCAAGGCGAATTCTTTTCTCTGGATCATCGTTTTTGGGAAGGCAACACCTACCGCGCTCGGGTTCGACCCGTTTGGGCCAATGGAGAGGTCGGCACATACTCTCAGAATCTGACTTTTTCATTGTCAGCCTTTTCACAATTCATGGTTCGCCTGACACCAAACAGCGACAGCCATCGGCCCCGCATCGAATGGACGGACCACCCTGCAGCAATTTCATATCGACTGAAGGTCTTTAACATCAATTCTCCGACCATTTCGGAGATTGACCAACAGGGACTTAATGTTCCGTACTTTCAGCCGGACAAATCGCTTGCACCTGGATCCTACGTTGCCGTTGTGGATGCCATCCTGCGCGGTTCTGTCTCGACAAGTTCATCGGGAAACTTTGTCGTTCCTCCGTTGCACCCGACATCGACAATTTCCGATATTCGCATCTCCACGGAGGACCACCAGACCGTGATCCGCTGGGTTAACGCTGCCAGCGGGTTCTACGACATAAGATTCGTGAATCTTGAGCAGCCAGATCGCGACGTGGTTCGCGAACAAACATTCTTTGCCGCCAACTCTGCTACAAACAGAACCTACGCTCTTCGCAGCGACTACAGTCCCGGACTCTACCGCGTGGATGTTGGGCAACGCACTTCTCCAACGAGCACCTTTGCCTGGAAGCAGGGGCCTGTCTTTTACTTCAACGGGAGCAACATCAATTCCCTGCAGGCCAATGGGGTTCGATCAGCAGTTGCTCCAGCCAATCTGACCGGGCCATTTCGAGGAGATTTTAACGGCGACGACAGAATGGACCTGGTGACACGAGGCAGCGTGAACGGCCAACTGCAGGTTTACGCCAATGAATCAACAGAACTTGAAACGGCGGCGTGGGTTGACTATTCACGGCAATTCACAAGCTTTGTGAACACCGGAGTGTTGTCATCGATCCTTGTTGGCGATTTTAACGGGGATGGTCGCGATGATCTTCTACAGCCGGATATGGATTCGAGCACGTGGGCAGTGATGCGTTCAACAACACGGAACACGTTCGAAAGAATCGTGACACCCGTCAATGGCTTGCTGAATCCTGATCTACCAGCATTCTCATGGAATGCGCAGACTCGCCTTCTCACATGGAGACCAATTTCTTCAGTCGTCAGCCTCAATCGCCGTTACGAATTGAAGGTTATGCGAAATGGTTCGGGCATTACACCATCCACGGTGGTACAGGACCTCAACTTCACTGCAGTCGACAATTCCACGTCGACACTGACGGCAACTCTCACCTCTTTCGCCACTGGCCAATATACGATCTTTGCTCGCACGCACAGGGAGGGTCGCATTTCACAGTGGTCAGAGGGATTCTCAATCTCTGTTCCGGCACCGAATTCATCCGTTGGCACATCGGATTGGTCCGGCTATTTCGTCGGAGATTTTAACGGCGACCGCCGAGATGATATTGCCGCGTTTAACTCCGTACGACAACAGTGGGTTGTCTCTCTTTCGCATGGAACGTCTTTCGAGCGAAGCGTATGGAGTTCATCGGCAATCATTGGCGGCAACGGAGCACCAACGGCAATCGCTGATGTCAATGGTGATGGGCGCAAAGATCTTGTCTTCCGCAATGGAAGCAGCACGGAATGGACCGTAGGCCTGTCAACCGGCACTTCTTTTCTGCTGCAGTCCTGGAGCGTGCCGGTATTTCTTAACAGCCCTGGCAGCGTAACGGCCATCCAGGTAGCCGACATGAACGCTGACGGCCGAGATGATCTGATTGCTCCCGTCTCTGGCGGATTCCAGGTCGCCATTGCCGGATCGGGAAAGTTTGAGTCTGCACCTGCGGGAACCGCATGGCAGACCGTGTCGATGCCAACCAACAGCGTAGCCGTGGATATCAACAACGATCGTCGAGCAGACCTCGTCGGTTTTGATAACTCAGACAACTCAATCGTCGCTCTTTCTACCGTTAACGGATTCACGGCTCCAACAGTCTGGCAGGTTGACTCCCTTCGTCCGTGGTTTTCGAGACTATGGCAGTCAGGTGTCGCCGTTGTCGACTATCATTATCGAACAAGAGAAGTCGAGAATGCGTTCAGAACGATCAGAAACAACATCGAGTACGAGGGGTATCGCGGTCTCAAGAAGGGTGCCGAAGGAACACTGGCGTCGAAGTCCGGAAACGCCTGGGACCAGGCCAATTTGCTGGGGGCTCAGATCACCGAAACACCCTGGACGAAAGTTCGATACGTTACCGGACGAATGCAGCTTACGCCGTCGCAAGTGAATGCCTGGCTCACCACAACAGTGGCATCTCCGTCATATTTTATTCAGGCCGGACTGAACGGGGCTGTTGTCAACGGCAACATCACATTCGATCACGCGTGGTTACAGGCGTGGCTGCCTACTGCTACCGGACTCAATTGGGTCGACCTGAACCCGTCGTACAAAGCATCACTGTCTGCGGCTCCGAAAAATACTTCTGCACCATTCTCGACTGATGATCTGAAAGCCTATCTCTCTCCGATCACACGTTCCTTCTCCGCAGATTTCGATCCGGGCGGAGCCGTAACCGGCCATGATACAGCGAACCTCCCGACACAATTGCTTTTCAATTCGGGCAGTGGCCGCGTCGTTACGGAGAACACCTGGCCGAAACTAGCGACAGCCAACGGCCTGGTCGACGACTTTAAGCTTGTAACAGATCATGCGTCACCAACAAATATTCTCATCGGACAACCTGCGGTCAACGGTACTTTCTCTGCCAATATCGCTGCTCAGGAAGTCGTTGCTGGAACAGTGCAGGACTTTCGCGTCTTCGCCCGATCAACTGAAGACTATGAGATCGGGTTTATCTGGCCACAGGGGGAACCAAACGCGCCATACACACAAAGGCTTTATGAGCGTATTGGGGATACTGTTACATTCCTGACCGCGACGGCCGACACCACGGCAGCAGGGGCTCCTGCATTCAGACGGATGGTCCCGCTTGCAGGCGACGCCAGCCGTACAGCGGCGGGTGTTATGCAATGCCAGGTAGATCTGAGCATCGAGAACAATACTCTGACCGTATTCGTTCAGTGGGAAAATGGCGACGTCGTCTCCAGATTAAAGCTGACGTCCTCTTCGCCTTTGCGGGTAAAAAGCGGGCGATTCGGAATCTATACGGCAGGATCAGGACATCACTACCTCGACAACATCAAAGTAGAGGCCAGGGACGTTCCGAGTTTAAGTCCCCTCGAGTGGACCATCCATCGGAGGCTGGGGAGCACGAATCCGACGATTTCTGAAAGCGTTGTCGGGATTGGGCACACGCGGACCATACTTGAATCATCCCTGAACCCGACTTCCGTTTCACTGACTCCCGTCGGGCCGCCCATGGCAGCGTGGAACGCCAGTGACTTCCAGACGATCGCGTTTTCGTTTCTGCGTCCGGACGGTAGTATTGCTGACTACGAAGTTCTCACAGGAATCGTACCTGTACTGCCAAAAGAGCTAAGTGAGTTGGTGCGTAAAAGGATCGTGGTACGAACTGCTCCCGACGGCAGATCCGCCAGCCTTTTGATAGATAACGTCATCTACCTCAAGACCATTCCGTTCCTGGGCAACGGCACTTTAAGACTTCGCGTCGAACTTCGGACATCGCCATCGGCACCCGCCGAAACTCAGATTCTGCCGCTGCAGCCTGACAGTTATTCGCAGGTTTTGCTGAGGGCCGGACAATACTCAGCGACTGACGTCGCCAATGCGGCAAGCGGATTGGCAGAAGCCTACGACTACGTCCCGCTGACGGCCATCAATAGTCAGGGTGCAGTCAACACTACGGTCTACAACCCGCAACAAATCCTGGAGAGAGTGCTCTCATATTCTGCAATCCGCCTGCTGAGCCGGAGCGAACAATCGGAAGATGACATCGCTCGAATGACGCAGGCCATCCTGTTGCGTCCGGGCGTAACGGCGGGGTTGATTACGGCGAGGTCCCATACAGTACAGCCTGACTCGGTATTCTTTATTCGACCAAGAAGCATTGCTGTCGACTTTCCAGTTGGAAGGCTCCTCTATCTGTCGCGAACATCTGGAGTATTGAATCAGACAGATCCGTTGCAACAGTCGCGCGCTCAACTAACTCTTGTAGAATTATCAGCACGTGAACAGGATCTTCTGTCGGAGATTTCTGACAACTCTGCCCTCTCTGCGCTGAAGGTCTTGTCACTGGCCAGCGCGAATGGTCTTGTTATACGAAGACTCAGGAGGAACACCGACGGAACATACAGTGATACATGGAACCCTTCAGTCCCGGCCTCGACCTCGCTCTCATCGTTTCTGAGCTTTGGTACGTCCCCCAATCAGGTCTCTGCGTTTAGCCTCATTCAGCAGCAACTGAATGCTGGCGGCATAGTGACAGTGGCATCGACGATGCAGTCTTTGAATGGATGGACGGGCTTCGCGTGGCTCCATGAGCGATACTCAACCAACACGGCTGGAACTATTTCGCTGCAGTACCCGATCATCGAATCACTTATGCTGTCTAATGTGGACGGTCTTCTCCTGCATGGAGGCGTTGTTTCGAATAGTGGGACCACAGATTCATCGGATTTCTCACAGCTCCGCGATGCCGGAGCTAATCCGGATCTTTACCAGGGTCTCATGAAACGGTCCGATACGGATTTCTCAATCGGAATTCCCGGGATGACGGTGCCGTTCAGCCGTACCTGGACCTCGTCAAGAAGCGATGCTTCCACGACGACACGTATCATGGATGGAACAGATATCAGTGGCTTCGGAGTCGGCTGGACGCATCCATTTGCTCAGCAGTTGAATGTCACGACAATGACTCCAACCACGGTCTATTATGTCAAGAAAGGAAACTGGTTTACGGGTCACTATAATGTCGCCATTCAAAACAACACGGATCGTGTGGGCGAACCTGCATCAATCGTATGGCGTCGTGAGGATGGATCAACTGGCGTCTTTTCGCCAAACGGCAAGGCCGGCACAACGACCGTTAACGCAACACAGGTGAGGACTGCCGAGTATGAAAGCCCTTTCAACATGCCCGGTATTGTGGTTCGTCGAATCGATGGACCGACGACCGGCGTGTACGGCGACTTCTACGAAATCATCCATGCGGATGGAGCAACATACCGATTCCAGGATTTTAACAGCGTTGCAGTCCGACAGACAGGTAAGACCACAGCGTACCTCGTCTCGATCACAGATCGCTTTGGAAACAGTATCGCAATCAACCGCAGTGTGACAGATCGATCAAGGATTACGTCGATCACAAATGCGGCGACTCAGCGAATCCTCGCCAGCTTTACATACACGAACTCCCGCATCTCCCGGATCGTGGTCCCCGCAGCATCAACAGGAAACACTCCTGCCGCTGGTGTTACGGGAATGCGTGTCTGGGACTATCTTTACGACGCAGGGAACCGATTAATCCGGGTCAAAGTCTCCGAAGCCTCAGGCAACGATCCGTCCTTGCATGCAACCAACACCATCGCGAGATTCGCGTATTCATGGTACGACAAGATCGTTTCGAACACTGGCGCAAGGCGAGGCGATCGACTGGAAGACCTGATGAAATCCGCAACGGGCTATTCTGGTACAACCAATGAGACCGGCGACTCTTCGAAAACACTGTATGAATACTATGGCAATGGACGACTGCGATCCATTCGCGATGCAGAGGACCGGGAGACCACGTTCCTTTACCACTCCCACGAGAATTTGACGTCTACGGTTGACGCCAGTGGGGCCTTGACGACCACAAAGTTCTCAGATCTTGGCGACATGGTGATGTCGACACTGCCGTCGGGAGAAAGGATTCTTTATGAAGTGGCTTCCAATATCCGGGAGAAGTCCCGAACCATGTCGACGAACGGTCGCTCCGAATCATGGACGTACGACGACAACGGCAACGTCATCGAACATCGTGACGCGGCCGGTATCACACAACTGCTGACATACCATCCGGTTTACAACCAGGTGGTCTCGATCAGGGAGAAATCGACAGTTGGAGTCGAAAGACAAATTGCCACAAACCAGTACTTCGACATAACGAGTGCAGCCCAGAAAACCGTCCGCGGTGGCCTCTTCAGATCGACTGATGCCTTAGGCAGGGC
>JBIIIF010000306.1:0-7867 GCA_044235005.1 Planctomycetaceae bacterium
GAGTCTTTGACTCGCTCTCTTGGGTAACACTGCCAATGTTTTCGGACTACAAAGAATGGGCGGTCGAGGCAAAGCGCAACGATTGCCGGTCAGTCTGCGTTCTGCACCCGAACGTGACGGCTGTATCGATTATACAGTCTGGCAGCGCCCGGAGGTGGTCGCTTCAACCCGGAGAAGTTGCATAACCCCTGTGTTTTCCGCAATCCGAACGCTGGGGTTCGGAGGGACTGCCACGGAGTTCAGTTCGGCGGTCATTCCTGAAACGATTGGAAAACTGTCGTGAGCGGGGTATGCTGTGGAGAACTGAACATGGGGGAAGGGAAGCCGGCCATGGTGAATCGCCTCCCACAATTCCTGCCGCTGAACCTCCATGCCCACAACTTCCCCATCTGCAGAGCAACAGGCACGAACCATCGCTGACGTCGATTTCACGGTTTCGTTTCGGCATCGTCTGCGGTTCACGCACGATGTGCTTGGTGCTGATTCTGAAGTGCTGGTCCGGTTGCTGGAGTCTTCCGAGGGCCGCATTCCTCGAGTTCAGTTCTGGCTTGATGAGCATGTGGCCAACGCCAATCCTGATCTGCGACAGCGTCTGCATTCAATCGCTCGCCGCAACACCGACAAGTTTCAGGTGGTCGGGAATGCTCAGATTGTTCCCGGCGGAGAAGCCGTCAAGAACGACATCCATATTCTGGAACGGATGCTGAAGGTGTTTCATGAAGCCGATCTGGATCGGCGAAGTTACGTCGTTGTGATTGGTGGCGGTGCTGTTCTCGATGCGGTTGGATTTGCAGCGGCGATTGCTCATCGAGGCCTCCGACTGATTCGCATTCCGACCACGACATTGGCTCAGGCCGATTCGGGGATTGGCGTGAAGAACAGTGTCAATCTGTTTGGAAAGAAGAACTGGCTTGGATCGTTCGCGGTTCCCTGGGCAGTCATCAATGACCGTTCGTTGCTGACAACACTCAGCGATCGAGACTTTCGTTGTGGGTTCTCTGAAGCTGTCAAGGTGTCGCTGCTGAAGGATCCTGAGTTCTTTGAGCGAATTCTGAACAATGCCGAGTCAATTGCGCTACGCGGTGATGCCTGCTGGTCCGTGATTCAGGATTCGGCGAATTGGCACCTGAAACATATCACGGCCGGTGGTGATCCGTTTGAGATGCTGGAAGCGAGGCCACTGGACTTCGGGCACTGGTCGGCTCACAAACTGGAAGCCATGAGCCAGTTCGAACTGAGGCATGGCGAAGCCGTTGGTATCGGTGTTGCGGTCGACACCGTCTATTCGAGTCTGGTCCATGGGCTGCCTACGAACGAGGCGGACCGAGTATTGCTGTCTCTTGAGCGGCTCCAGTTATTGAAAGATCACCCGACGCTGCGTCGCACGGACGAGCTTTTCCAGGGACTGGAAGAGTTTCGGCAACATCTGGGAGGGCGCTTGACGGTCACCATGTTGTCGGAAATCGGACGACCAATTGACGTTCACGAAGTGGATCGCCCTCGCATGAAGGAGGCGATTCAGGCGGTTGTTGATCGCGTGGCTGCAATTTCCGTGGGAATCGGCCGGCGATAGGCGGCTGGATCCATCAAACGATCTTTTCTTCATCAAGGGTGGATTCCGGGACGGAAGCCTGCTATTCTCCCGCCCTTCGAAGTCCCGGAATTTGCGCGTCGGAAGGATGTTTTGACGCGTTCCGGACATATTTCTGATTCACATTGAGCCCTCGTTTTTCTGACGTCGTCGGGAAAAGCGAAGGTTCTCCAGTCCGCGTGTTTGGCAGGAAAAATGGCTAAGAGTCGTCTCTCAATGCGTCGCGAGGTTGAAGCTGCGGAAGCCGCAGAAGCTGAAACCGGCGTCAAGAAAAAGGCATCTCGCAAGACTTCCGAAGAGAAGGGCGAGGGTACCCCAAAGAAACGAGCCTCCAAGGCAGACAAAGACGGAGCTCCGAAAAAGAAGAAAGCCGCCAAGCCGCGTACTCGCCGCGCTAAAGAAGCGATGCAGCGCCGACGTCTGGTTTGGGTTGTCTACAGCAGCACGATGCGAGAAGAAGGCCGGTTCCTGTTTCACGAAAAGGAAAAGGCTGACGAACTACTGGCTACCCTGCTGGGGCGTGGCAAGCGTCGCTACTTCATGCAGCCTGTGAAGGAAGCATTGAATCCAGACGGAACTCCGATGATCAGCGTCGTTGTGCCGCCGCCTGATGAGGATGTTGAAGATGAGGTGAAGATTGATCCAGAGGTCGAAGTCGCTGAAGACATCGATATCGACGCGGATCTTGAGATCGAAGATGAAGTCGAAGAGGGCGAAGTGGAAGAGGCTGAAGAAGCAGCTCCGGAACTGTAGTCCCTGATTTCTGACAACGATGAACAACGAAAGAAGCCCGGGCTCGTAAACGACACGGGCTTCTTTCATTTGGTCTTTCCATCCCTGACGGTACTCGCGAACAGGTGCTCAGTGTTCTCCGGAATTCCACGCCTGTTAGTTTCCGTTCGCAACGCAGACGAAGCTCTGATGGCCGTTCGAGGCGGGGCGGACATTGTCGACGTCAAAGAACCGTATCTCGGTTCACTCGGTCGCGCTTCGCTGGAGAATTTGCAGGCGATCGCACGTATGCTTCAGGATCCGGCAGTGCGTGTCAGCGGTTCGCAGAGCGAACCAATTCCGCTTAGTATTGCCCTGGGTGAGGTGCAGGAATGGAGTGAGTCGTCATCACTCTTCGCAAACGATTTTCTTTCGCAGTTGACTCCATCGACTTCTCGATCCTCGTCCTCATCTCAGACCTCCGGAGCTCTCTGCGAGGCGATATCGCAGTTGAAGCCGAGATTCATGAAGCTCGGGCTATCGCACGTCGCTGCGGACGCCCGCGGCGCTCACAACTGGCGGAACTCATGGGTCGACGTGCGTTGTCGATTCTCTGGCGATCACGAATGGGTCGCGGTTGCTTATGCGGATCATCAACGAGCTCACTCACCCGCTTTGAGCGATGTCCTGGAAGCCGCTCTTGAAACCAATTGTTCCGTGCTCCTGATCGACACGTTCGTCAAGGATGGAAGCAATCTGCTGGACTGGTTGCCCATCGAAGCAATCGCCTCGCTAAGAAAGGCCACTGCTGCTCACGGGCTGCAGCTCGCCCTCGCGGGCCGCGTAACGATGCTCGATCTGCCTGCACTGTTCCCTCTGCAGCCAGATATCATCGCGGTTCGCGGTGCGGTGTGTGAAGCTGGTGAACGAACCGCGACGGTCAGCGAGAAGCTCGTCGCGGAGTTTGTCGAAGGGCTCAGAGGCTGACGAACTAATGGCGTTGTGGGGTTCCCTGAATTTCGCGAGCCCTGGCCATCGCTTCTTCGGCTTCGAAGATCTTTCCGCAACGCTGGTAGATGACGGACAATTGCGTAAACGAGAACGCGTCTGTCGGTTCCAGCTCAGCCACTTTTTTGGCGTGAAAGATGGCTTCTTCGAATCGTCCGAGCTTCTGCTGATGGACTCCCAGTGCCATGTGAGTCTGCACGTGGTTGGGATCAATGGTCAGGATGTTCTTCAAAGCATCCACGCAGCCTTCAAGGTTTCCTTCCGCCTTCAGCTTCATTGCTGCATCGTATAGTTTCAGGGGAGTCTGATCGGACATGGGATTGCTCGTTCCGTAAATGGTCAGCCGTGTGAAATTCTTCGCGTGGTATGGTAAACCGTGATCCTGTGGACTCAACCAACGGAACCCCGATTCCCACTTCAAAATTGCGAACGTTGTTGTGAACGAATTTACGGATCGTCAATTCGCGAGGTAATCTCTGACGTATGACTCGCTCAATGGCAGGGAACCCTTTACCTTGTGCATGCCCCTGAAAAAGTCGACTCACGGATCCTTTTGATGACTCAGCCCTCACCAAAGACTGAAATCGCTATCGTAGCGGGATTCTTCGCCCTTGGTCTGGTGCTGCGATGCTGGCAACTGGATCGTGAGTCTGTTGAGCACTTCGATGAAGGCATCTACGCGTCGGTGCTTTGGTACGACGGTCTCATCGGATCGCCCTATCCCGCGCGTGAGTTCTATGCTCCGCCAATGCTGTCGGGAATGATTGACTTCTTTCACATCGTTCCCGGGGTCAGTCGCTTCGCCCCATTTCTGCCTTCACTGCTGTTCGGATCACTTTCGATCATTGTGTTCTGGCGAATGGCACGCGCGTGGTTTGGTGTCGCTGCGGGAATATTCGCCGCGGCCGTGGTGTCGATGAGCGACTTCCACATCATTTATTCTCGTATGGCACTGACGGACGTAACGTGCCTGTTCTGGATTGCGACGTCGGTCTATCTGGGAACTGTTGCTGTCGCTAAGTCCTCGTTTCGGACGGCGGTGTTCAGTGGAGTCGCCTGCGGGCTTGCCTGGTGGACCAAGTACACCGGCTGGCTGCCATTGGCGATCCTGATCAGCGGCACGACCCTGTGGTGGATCTGGCGCGGGCGGAAAGCCCTGAGCACCATTCGAGTCCTTTCGATTTTGGCCACGATCGCGGTCTCTGCGTTCGCGACGTTCGCCCCGTGGTTGTGGCAATTGCAGGCGGTTGGCGGTTATTCGGCCGTGACAAAGAATCACGCCGGCTACGCCCAGTCTTTGTCGTGGGCGAGTACTAAGGCGTGGATCGAGCACCTTGGTCAGCACCTGGCCGGTCAGTTTTGGCACGACGGAATGTCTGGCGCATTCTCAATGGGAATCGGGATGTTGGCGGCTGCGTGGTACCGATGGAACTCCGCGGGTTGTTCCACGGGGAACGCTGACGCAGGGGACAGCAGTAAGGCAAGAAATGCCGGTGGGCCGTTTGCAGGCGGGTATCCTCCTCGCTGGCTCATGATCCGCTTCGCTGTGGCCGCGGTCGCCCTGATGGTGTTTGCGTTGAGAATCTGGACACCACTCCTGCTTCTCAGTCTGGCGTTAGGCGGCTTCGGGGGCCTCTTTCTCTGGCCTGTGCTGGATCGAGCGTGGCTGCGTCGAACAACCCGCGATCTGTCGCCCACCTCCGAGGGAGCGTTGCCGCTGTCTCGAGGTGACTTGCTGGCGGCACCACTGATCGATCCTGCTCTGGGGTACTGCATTACTCTGGCGTGGTTCTGCGGAATGTTGCTCGTAACGCCACTTTATCATCCTTATGCCAGACTTTTCTTTCCGCTGCTGGCATCCGTCTGGTTGGCTGCTGCTGGCGGAGTCAGTTGGTGGCTGGAATCGAACCTGAGCGTTGCTCGTCGCCCCGAATCTGTCTCCCCGCAAGTCAATGCAGGCGGAAACTGGGGCCAGCGTCTATTGCAGTCATTGCTAATGGTTGCTGTGCTGACTGCCGTGCTTCAAAGGGATGAAGCGAATGAGCTTGTCGTCGTTTCGCCTGCCGAACTGCTTCGCTCTGAATTGTACAAGGACCGGACATCAATCCACCGGGCAGCTTTGCAACTGGCGGATGCCTGCGTGTTGAGTTCTCTTGGAGAATGGAAGCCGGCGCGTTCGCCGCTTTTGAATGGTGAGACGATCAGCCCACGGAAAGTTTTCGCATCTCGTGCAGCGGTGACGCAGAATCGCGAGTTGTCTTTCGAAGAGCGTGCAAAGCAGAAACTGGTCGTCTATGGCTATGGAGAGCCGTCTTTGCTGCTCCATCTGGCTCAGTCCGGTCTGACGGTCAGTCCAGTCAGTCATCTCAATCTTGCCGAACCGGATGGAAGTTCGCCCACCGTGCCGACGTTTCTTGTGATTGGTCCGAACGCCAAACGAACAGCCGGATTCTGGGAGGAGTGGTTTCGCCAGGACCGCCATTTCGAACTTGTGACCGAGGTTCGCTACGCCCCGAGCGATGTCAGTCTGCTGGATCTGTATACTCCGAAATGGTTGTCTCAGCACCCCGAGGTCTCAACGCAGGTCTTTGAACTTTACCGAGTGCGATGAGTGGAGGCAGTTCTCTGGGCAGTTGATTTGTTCGTTTACTGCCCAGCCGAAGGCGCCGGCTTGAGCGCCACGAAGAACAGTCTCGCACGGTCGAGCCGGTTCATCTCGTTATTGAGTTCTCTGAAGACTGCTCACTCAAACCATCATGACAGCGGCACCGTGTTCCTTAGAGAGCTCACCACAATGAGCCGGCGCCTGTGGCTGGGCGGTAAACGAATTCACTTGTGCCACGGTTGCCTTTCGAATCGACCTCCAAAAACCGCGCGGACCTGAGCGATTGATCGGAACTCCGCGTTGAAATGCGTTTTGTGGGTCAGAGAGACTCTGATGCACTTCGGCCGGAAATCGATGGCAGCCGCATTCCGGGGTCGATCAACGTAGAACGAGGCACTTCACCGTCCATGGAATGAGGCCAAAAGGCAACATCCCTTGTCGTGGATCTCGGGAGTCGAAGGCTGGCTGGGTGCCACCGGAATCCGGAAAACTGGCCTCCGGGTCGCTCCGAATCCGGGATTCTGCCAAAAAACGATTCCCCGAGATGAGACGGCGTGGTTTACTTGATCGGGGTTTCACTTGACGGCCTCTGGTTGGCCCGGTTAGACCACGTCAGGAGAGCTCTGATTTGAACCAACATGCTTGGTTATGAAATCCCACCCGAACTTCGATTGGCTCGGGCACTGAATCTCTCGGTGTCTGAGATTCTTCCTTCCTCACCTTCTTCCGACGATTGCCACTGTGACCTGACTCAGCCCTGAGTCATCAAGGTCATCCTTCCTTAGGCGAATCAGACGAAGACCAACGGAGAAGCCGCGATGATCGCGAGACTCCGATCTGCTGCCTCTGCAGCGTTCCATGTGGAACGCGGGATGATGGTTCGCCTACTGCTCGCCTGGATTGTGATCCCGGCCGCAGCACTCCATGCGGAAGAGCCGCTGAGAGAACTCATCAACCGCGAACTGGCTCCTCCTTCCGGAACCGCCTGGCCCAAAGCCAACGATGCAGAATTCCTGCGACGCGTTTCGCTGGACCTCAACGGCATGCCGCCGAGCGCGGATGAGGCTCGAGCTTTCATCAATGATGCTGACCCAGCCAAGCGAGAGAAGCTGGTTGATCGACTTCTGGTATCGCCGCTTTATGCCCGGCATCTCTCTACTACGATCGATGTCATGCTGATGGAGCGTCGTGCAAATACTCACGTGCCGCAGGATCAGTGGCAGGCCTTCCTCGTGAAGTCTGTTCGTGACAACAAGCCATGGAACGTCCTGGCTCATGAGATCATGACAGCCGATGGCGACACTCCTGAAAACCGAGCTGCCGCGCGGTTCTATCTGGATCGCAACTCAGAACCCCACGTGATCACTCGCGACCTCGGTCGCATGTTCTTTGGTCGCGACATGCAGTGCAACCAGTGCCATGATTCTCCGTTGGTCGCAGACTTCCTGCAACGAGACTATCACGGTCTTTTGGCAATTGCCTCGGTGGGCTATCCCGTCACAAAGAAGGTCGCCGAGAAAGACGTGACCGTCTTCGCGGAGCGTGCTCCATCGGATTTGTCGTTCGAATCCGTTTTCGAAAAAGGCAATATGCACCGCACGATTGCCCGCCTTCCCGGGGCTCCTTCATTCACCGAGCCGGTTCTGTTTCCGGGCGAAGATTACACGGTAGCGCCTGCTGACGGCGTGCGAGCTGTCCCGAAATTCAGTCGCCGCGCGATGATGGCCGAACTGGCGACCAACGGTTCCAATCGTGCGTTCAATGAGAACATTGCCAATCGACTGTGGGCCATGATGTTGGGTCGCGGGATCGTGCATCCGCTGGACATGATTCATCCGGACAACCCGGCCGCAAGTTCGGCCCTGCTGACTCAGTTGGGCAGTCGGTTCGCTGCGATGAACTTTGACGTGAAGATGTTTCTCCGCGAGATCGCCCTGAGCGATGTCTATCAG
>JBIIIF010000307.1:0-7864 GCA_044235005.1 Planctomycetaceae bacterium
ATGCAACTCCCGGGCTTCATCGCGTTTCCCTGCCGACGCGGCCGCTCGAGCCAGCGCGCCAAGATAACGGACGGTCTGTTGCTGTGAGTCGTAAAGTTCTTTGAGCCGCTCATAGGCCTCCTGCGGTTTCCGCTCATACAACAGTAAGTCCGCCTCGAGAATCCTGCAGTCCAGGTCCATGGGTTCGAACTGCGAAGCGATCTTCAAATGCTGCTTAGCGGCCTCGAAATCTCCCTGATCTCTGGCCGCCAAGGCCAGAATTCGCAAGGCCGGCACTTCCTGGGGATTAATGCCAAGACACCACCGAGCCTGCTCTTCCGCCAAGGCCGGCTGCCCGGTCTTGTTGTAAGCGTAAGCCAGATTCAAATGGGCTTCATAGAAGTCAGGCTCCAGACGAATCGCCTGCTGCAGTGGCTCAATCATTTTCTCCGGATGCAGCATCTCATCATGAATCTCCGCCAGCAGCAGGAATGTCTGTGCTCTGTCCGGTGCAATACTGGCGGCTTTGACAGCAAAGGGGAGTGCCGCCTCTGGCTTCTGATTCTGAAAATACAATTCCGCCAGTGACAACTGAGGGCCGAGACTGTCGGGACTTTTTGCCGTCAACTCCAGAAGCGCTGCTTCTGCTTCTGCTGTCTTGCTGTGAAGTATACAGAGCACCGCGATCTGCTGGACTGCATGGTCTCGCTGTGGATCCGAAACGGGAACCTGTTGCAGATACTTCAGAGCTTCATCCGGACTGGAGTCCTGCAGAAGTTTGGCAAGTCTCAGCCTGGCCGCCGTTGAGTCGGGATCGCGCTGGATCTCTGATCGCAATGCGGAAACCGCAGCGGCCTCATCTCCACGCTTCAAAGCCGACGATGCCTGCTGCATGAAATCGGGAGTCAGGTAACTTTTTCGAACGTAGAAGAGCAAGGCAACCATCGACACCACAATCAGGGCGTATGCCAAAAGCCGAGGCTTGCTCTTTCGCGAAGGAGGAATGGCCTTCTCGCCAACGGTTGCTTCATCTTGCATCGCCGCGTCCTTCAATCAGCTTGTGAACGCCGCTGGTCCCCAGAGATCGCCAGGACTCCGTCACGCCACTGGGCCATCGCACAGTAAGGCTGTCGAGGACTTCATGTTCTCCAATACCAATCTGCGTACGCCGTTCATCGCTGGCCAGATAGCTGACGCTGCCGTTGCAAAGTCGCACGATGCTGCGATCACCGATTCTTGCCTCCACAAACGCACCGATCGCTTCACGGTCACTTTGCGTGCCGATTAACTCAATGGTCACCGAACGATTTTCAGACTTGCTGTCGTTTCGCAAAATGGCAGCAGAGTCATTCAAGTGAAGAATCGCGAGATCTGACCGGCCGTCACGATCGAAATCAGCCATGGCGGAGGAGCGGCCGACGACTTTCTTCAGGAAATATGCTCCCGCCTCCAGGGAAATCTCCTCAAACCGCTGACCACTCCTGTTCAGGAAAAGCTGTGGAAGCTGTGCGAAAGGTGTGTGGCGTTCCAGCTCGGGCGGATAGGACTGGACGTGTCCGTTCGCCACAAAGATATCGAGCCAACCGTCATTGTTGGCGTCGATGAATGACGTTCCAAATCCCAGTCGCTGTTTACTGGGAGCACCAAGGCCGTATTCAGCCGTGACGTCGGTAAAGGCGACTCCGTCATTTCGATACAGCGTATTCGTCTCGTTGAAATAATTCGTCACGAACAAGTCGATGCGGCCGTCTCCGTCGATGTCACCGCCGTTGACTCCCATCCCGGCTTCGGCGACGCCAAAGCCATTGACGGCAACACCTGTCACGAGGGCATCGTCCACAAACGTACCGCGGCCGGAGTTGACCCAGAGCTGGTTATGGACGGTATCGTTCGAAATGTAGAAGTCCAGATCCCGATCGTCATCCGGGTCGAAGACAAAGACACCGAGGCCGGCTCTGGGGGTCTCTGACTTCAGTCCGGCCTCTTGAGAAATGTCTGCGAATGTCCCATCACCATTGTTACGAAACAGGATGTCATATTCATGCTTCTGGAATCGCGGATGACAGCCGCCCGGGTATCTTTTGCCGCCTTCTTCGTGGCTGCATAACGGATAATCGTCGGGCGGTAGCTGCAAATAATTGGCCACGTAGAGATCCAGATCGCCGTCACCATCGACATCCGCCCATGTGCAGCTCGCTCCAAATCGCCTGTCGTTTAGCGTCGGCTGATCAGCAATTTCCGACCATGTTCCGTCTCCGTTGTTTTTGTAGAGATGATTAGGACCATAGCTGGAAACGTACAGATCCTGAAACCCATCATTGTCGAAGTCGCCGACGGCCGTTCCCATGGAATAATCGAAGTTCCGCAAGCCTGATGGCTCTGTGATGTTCTCGAAGACACCGTTTCGATTACGGAAGAGTTGATCGCTGTGTTCCAGCTTTTCAGTCTTCACCATTGGGAAGGCCGCTCCCTGACAAAAATAGAGATCGGGCCAGTCGTCGCGATCATGATCAATCCACGCGAGACCAGATCCCATAAACAGGTGCAAATGTCGCTCAGGCGTCAGCGGGGAGTAATGCTGAAAACTTAGTTTGACGTCACTGGTCGCGTCGATGAATCGCGGTTTGTCATCTTGCGCGAGGGCCGGGTAACACGTCAGAAGGCAGCCAAGCAGAACCGCCTGCATTGGTAAGCCGCAGGAGAAACACGGGAACAGATGGAGCAGGAGCTTTGGTGGCGACATGTGGCCATCTTGAAAAGAGAGCGGAGCCATGAACTGAGCAACCATGCAGGCTGGATTCCTTGAGACTGAAGTTGCCCGAATAGTAGCCGCTCCCGCGTCAAATCCGTAGCCCGCCGCCAATTCGAGTTTGCGAGGGTGCAGTCGCGGATTTCGGTAGGTCCTGCCTGCCGGGCTCATCTTTACCCGCATCTTTATGGTGAATTCAGCATTAGGCACCAGCGAACAAATAAACTACCCGCCAACTTATGGCGAGCGGTTGGCGTTAGCCGACCGGTATGCCGTTCTACCGGCCGGTTCACACCGGGCCGCTCGCCGAGCTGGTCTCTTATTTCTTTGCCGCTGCCTTAGGCGCGAACGCGACGATAACTGTGCGAGGCAGCTTTTCTGTGGCGACCAGTTGCGATTGGGTGGCAACAGATGAATCTCTTGATGCCACGATGGTTACGTTGGGGTCGAATACCGCATTGATTATGCACTCAGGAAATGTGGGTACAGATGAGTCCGGCAGAAAGGACGTACTTTGACAATCGACCGCAACAACACGCTTTCGCGTTCCAACATGCGTGTCGACATGCTCAAAGGCCGTTGTTCGGCTGTTGCACAGAGATCATCGGCCACGTAAACTTAAGGTCAGTGCAAAACGTCCAGAAGTCTTTGGCGGCCTGTGCTGTCGTACCGCACGCTTCAGAAGATGTGCCGTTACACCTCACCAATCGGTCCGCGAATCTGAGCAGAATGAAAGAATGAAGCCGACTCATACCACGCAGGTTGGCCGTTCAACTTTCGCGAAGCTGATCCTTCTGTGCATAGTCACAAGTGCGTTACTGGCTTCACTGCATCCGATTTCCAGCAGCGACTTTTGGTGGGAACTCAGTAAGGGACGTGAAGCAGCCAGCGGCACTCTTTTTCCAAGCAGCAAACTTCTGGCGGGATCGATTCGAGCAGAAGCAGACTGGGCCAGCGGATTGCTGTTCTACCTGCTCTACGACAACGGTGGTGTCTTATCGCTGATGTGCTTCAAGATCTTCGCGGCTTTGCTTGCAGCTCGTTTGTTGATCCGGCAAACCGACCACCGGAATGCTGTCGCCGGAGTTCTTCTTGCAACATCGCTCATCTGCGCCAGACAGGCCTGGGAACCGTCTCCGTTGTGCTTCGATGCAATTGGCGTTCTGCTGGTCCTGACTCTGACGAAAGCTCTGTTCAATGGGACCAGTCGCAGTGCGTTTGTTGGGTTACTGATCCTGATGTGCTGCTGGTCCAATCTTGGTTCGCGCAGCATGATGGGGATTTTAATTGCTGTGCCCATACTGGCTGTCTCCGTCAGGCGGAGAGTGGCAAAAGTTGCATGTATCACCATGCTGCTCGTGGCCGCCAGCCTGACTCCCGCCGGATTGGCTACGTTGGACGATTCATGGACAATAACGTTTCCCGTGACAGTAGAATCCTCTGCAATTCTGAGCCTGGCAGGATGGGATCCGTGGTGGAATAATCCGCTGCGAATTGAATGTGTCGCATGGTTACTCCTGTGCTTTCTGTCGTGCTGGCAGGCAGTCCCGAGGCAGACTGGAAACTTCTTTCTGATACTCATCGGCACTCAGATCCTTGCCGCAATGTCTCCGGATAATCTGCCGCTCGCGGCGATGATCATGGCTTCTTTCGCGACGCAGGTCTGCGGCACGGCTTCCGAAAAAATCGCTGTCAAAGTGAAAAAAGTTTCTGACAGGCAGGAGGTACGCACTGATCTGCGGACGCGAGTGGAAAGACTGGTTCTGACCGTTCTGATGGGAGCATTAGCGACATGGGCCTTGCAGCCGTGGAGCGGATGTGGCAGCGGCCTCGGCCGGGGAATCGATCCTCGCCTTTCACCGGACGCCTTTGCTGCTTCACTCGAATCTGTAAGCCTGACTGGAACCGCCCATTGCGTTGGCCTTCGCGAAACCGGGCTGTTGTCATGGCATCTCAGAAAGGGTGTCAAGGCGTTCGATACACCACGAACCGCCTTGCTGAACGGTCGATTGAGAACTCATGTGCTTTTGACAGCAGATCTCGCAAGGAACTGGAAAGTTCCCCACCGCAGAACAGACAATAGCTGGGGTGGGTGGTGGCTGCCGTTGCTGGAGCGTGAAACGACGACGCTGGTGGTTCCCTCGGAAGATCTGAAATTGATCACGGGGCTTGAGCCGACAATCTGGAAGCCGCTTTCACTGAACTCGGCAAGCCTTGTCTATGGAAAGGCGGGCGATCCCGGCTGCACTCAACAGATTGTGAGTACACTCTCCTTACGTGATTTTGTGAACCGTGGAACCTGGGTTTATCAAACCACCAGTGAAGAAAGTCAGACGCATACGGATCTGCGGGATCTGATTTCTGGCGAAAACACCACCTATGAGAGCGTGCGTCTGGCAAAAGTCTTTCGCGCCATGAAAATGTCTGTGGCCGCGTTGAAGGTGTTGTCCATGTTACCTGTTGAATCGAATACCGAACTGAGACAGGAATATGCCCGCAACCAGCTCGCACTGGGGTATGAAGAACGAATTATTTGCGGGCGAAGCAGTCGATTTCGGCTGGATGCATGGCGACTGACGACCCCGCAATCTGATTCCGTCAGCACCATCGCTCAGGATGTCCTGAACTGGTCAGACGCAGATCTGTCACAGAATGAAACTCCGGACATCGAGGCTACTCGCTTTTATCTCAGTGGAGATCATCGGGCAGCGATGCGGAAGCTGGGAGCAATCGACGCCGAAACACTTTATGCCAGGGCAATGATCCTGCTGGAGTCCGGGCAAACAAAAGAGACAGAGGCTGTTCTGCAGCAATTGGTGAAGGAGTTCTCTGGCCATCGACTCACAGCGTCCGCCAAAAGTATGCTCGCTTCACTCGGATATTGATAAGGCTTCCATCGACGCAGAGTTTCAGGACCTCACCATGCAAGGCAGACACACAACAATTCGGCTGATTGCGTTCCTCGGTTTCGCCGTTGCCGGAATCTGTTGCCTGCAATCGTTGTCTGTTCAGAAGACTGCCTACGTTTCTGAGTTTGCGGTGCGTGACTCCCATCAACAACCGCCGCTGATGAATCGCTGCGCGTCATGCCATCAGGATGTTTGCAGCGAGTTTAAAGACGCGCCACATACTCAAACGCTGATTGAGGCAAGCGACCCGCTGGTTCTCAGTCGATTTGCCGGGCGAAGCTTTCGGATCACAAAAGACGGGCCGTTGATTTCTTTTGAAGAAAAAGACAAGCAACTGTGGATGACCTCCGATGCTTACCCCGAGTCATTGCGTATCGAATGGATGTTCGGATCAGGCCAGCATGCGATGACGCCGGTCAGCCTGCTCACCAATCCTGATGGTGCCACTGAGTTGATCGAGGGCAGCGTATCGTGGTTTCCTCCGGATGTTCTGGGTGCCACACCCGGAGCCGATCTGACAGGTGCTCCCGGAATACGCTCGTTGGGCGAACCCATTGATCATGAAACAACCATGGAATGCTTTGGGTGTCATGTGACACAACTACCTCATGATGACGGCCGAATTCGTCAACAGGATATCATTAAAGGCGTGTCGTGCGACAGATGTCACCCGGGCGGAGAAAAGCATATTGCGGCGATGGAACAAGGGAAGGAAATCTCGATCGAAAAATGGTCTGAGTTATCGCCGCTTGAGTCCATCAATCGCTGCGGCGAATGCCACCGCAGAGCCGATCAGTTAACGGCCTCTGAGCTTTCGCCGGAGCGATCGGTCCTGGTTCGTTTTGCACCCGTTGGCATGGCCATGAGTGCCTGCTTTCTTAAGCAGGACTCCGTTCCAACAAGCCCGCATTCCTTTCGCATGGATTGCATGACTTGTCACGATCCTCACAAGCCAGCGGAGAAATCCAAAGAGTTCTATATCATGAAATGTCTGCAGTGTCATGGCCCCGAAAAACATCAGGTTGCTGAGTGCACATCCGCAAACACTTCTCGCGAATGTCTGGAGTGCCATATGCCGACGGTCAATTTGACGGACAACCTGAAACTGACAGACCACTGGATTCGTATCCGTACATCATCCGATCTGCCCACCGCATCAGATCTCGTCCCGAATCCGAAACGATAAAGTCGGGGACTTCCCGCCTGCCGAAATCGCGTCAGCGATCGAATCACCTTATGGGCTGCTGGTTTTCACCCAACATCACTGATACTGGTTCAGCAGAACCGTTGGCATGATCGACATGACCGGTCAGCCAGCGAAAAATCTTCCGCAGACTGTGGTGACAGAATTCCGCCTCGATTTCATTCCTGACAGACAATAAAGCACCGTTTCAGAGAACCGGACCTCCCGGCGCTTGGCAAAGGATAGATTTGAGCGAAGCGGGTTTTGGGCAGTCTCGGTCGAGGCAGAAAGCAGAGTTTCACAAGGGCTGCATCGATGCAACAACAAGGAATTTCAGCGCGACAAAACGATGTGTTCACTTCGGTATCCCCTGGTATGCCCGGGTGCACACTCCTATTTCGCGTGATCCGTTATTGTTTACCCATGGTGACGATCTCTCTGGCAACGGCTTCAATCTGGAATGCCAGTGTGGATCAGTATGTTCTGCGTGAGGGGCGGCAGGTGGCGGTTCCTGTCGTTGATGAAACGTGGAGTTCGCTGAGCGGATATACAACCACGTATCGCTATGCGGAAGCCGGGCAGGGGAATCCGCTGCATTTCTTCGAATCGTTCTTTATCCGGAGCGATCAACCGAGAGACATTGGAATCGCACATACATTTGGGACTCAGTCGGAATGGCGCCCGGGCCCGGAGATGGCGGTCGTCGCGTACTTGCCGAACAATCCTCGCGTCCATGTGCTCGTGGATGATTTCACGTCGTATCTTTCGTACGCAATTGGCGCCTTGTGTCTCGCGGTGACCGGCGGTTTGCTGTGTAATCTTCCAAGGCTCGGTCGCGATGAGCCGGCCCTCGATGCTGCACGTCGGGAAATACGTCGAGGGTACTGACCAGATCTGTCAGCAGATGATCACTCACTGGTGGTGTGATGTGACAATGGCTTTAATCCGTCTGGCAGAGCCTTGAACTTGTCGGCTCTGCGGCCCACCACGGCATTGGGATCAGGAAGCCCGTCGACATGACTCATCAACATCCCTCTCGCATGG
>JBIIIF010000308.1:0-7850 GCA_044235005.1 Planctomycetaceae bacterium
AGCGACTCCACCGGCAATGCTGAGTACCGTCAGCAGCGTTCTCAGCGGGCGCAGCCGGAGATTGTTCCAGGAGAAACTCCACGGAATCATCCGTCGATCTCCAGTTTCAGAGCGGCCATCCATTCCACGTCAGTCCCCGGCCGTCCATCGTAGCGAATGCGACCATCCAGCAGCACAATCAGTCGGTCCGCCTGGGAGGCGACTCGAATATCGTGAGTCACCACCACAACCGTCTGCAGGCCCGAGTGAGCCACGTCACACAGCAGTCGAGTAATCTCGCGGCCTCGAACCGAATCCAGATTTCCAGTCGGTTCATCCGCCAGAATCAGCGAAGGATTGATCACCAGAGCCCGCGCGATGGCGACTCGCTGTTGCTCGCCTCCTGAAAGTTGCGAAGGAAGATGCCGCAGACGATGCGATAAGCCGACTCGCTTCAGTTGCTCAATAGCTCGCGGCTGGGCCTCCCGCGCAGAGACGCTGTCCAGAATTAACGGCAGCGTCACATTCTCAATCACGCTGAGAGTAGGCACAAGATTAAACGACTGAAAGACAAAGCCGATCTTTCGCCGTCGCAGCAGTGTCAGCGCCTGATCATCCAGTTCGGCAACATTCGCACCGTCAATTCGAATTTCGCCGGATGTCGGTGGTTCGATGCCACCCATCACGTGCAGCAATGTGCTCTTGCCCGAGCCGCTGGGCCCCATGATCGCCACCATTTGACTTCGGGCAATCGAGAGCGAAATCTCCGAAAACGCTGTGACGTTTGTTCCCTCAAGCTGGAACACTTTGGACAGGTTACAGGCCCGGATCACATCGTCAGACATGTTCTCACATGCGTTCAAAATTCAGCCAGCGGTTGCTTCACTCGCAGCAATCCGATCGCCGATATTCTCAGGAAATGTTGCGGCGCAGTCTGACCAATTTCCTGCCTGAAAGACAATCAGTTGTCTCGAGAGATACTGCAAATTCACAAATCCGCAGTCTGCACGATGCTCGAATGTCTTCCGGACCACCTCGCGAGTTCAATTTACGCGATGAGTTCATCCACTATGGTTCCATGCACGTCCGTCAGGCGGAAGTCTCGCCCCGCATAGCGATATGTAAACTTCTCGTGATCGAATCCCATCAGTTTCAGAATCGTGGCATGCAGGTCGTGAACATGAACCGGCTTTTCCACGGCCTTGAAACCGAATTCATCAGTGGCCCCGTGAACGTAGCCACCCTTGACTCCACCGCCCGCCATCCAGGTTGTGAATCCCCAGTGGTTGTGGTCTCGACCGTTGATCTTGCCGGCATTGGCACCTTGCTTCGGAAGTTCGACAACAGGAGTTCTTCCGAACTCGCCGCCCCAGATGATCAACGTTTCTTCAAGCATTCCACGTTGCTTAAGATCTGTCAGCAACGCGCCGATGGCCTGATCACATTGTTTGGCCAGTCGACGGTGATTGACTTCAATGTCATCATGGTTGTCCCACGGCTGGCCCTCGCCGTGCCAGACTTGCACAAATCGCACGCCGCGTTCGATCAATCGGCGAGCGATCAGAATCTGCCGAGCATTCACCCCGTCGCCGTACATGTCCTGGATATGTTTTGGTTCACGGCTGACGTCGAAGGCATCGGCCGCTTCCGTCTGCATACGGAAAGCCAGTTCGAACGACTGAATTCTTGCTTCCAACTGAGCATCCCCGGGACGCTCTTCCAGATGCTTCCTGTTCAGGCCTCTGAGTAGCTGCAGTTGTGCCGCCTGTTCAGATCGATTGACTCGGTCGTTGCGAATATTCTCGATCAGCTTTTCGATCTCGGTATGCTTCGTGTCGATGTAAGTTCCCTGAAAGACACCGGGGAGAAATCCGCTCTGCCAGTTCTGTGATTCCTGAATCGGATAGCCGCCGGGACACATCGCCACGAATGCAGGCATGTTTTCGTTCTCAGTCCCCAGCCCGTACGTCAGCCATGAACCCATGCTTGGACGAACCAGACGGGCTTCACCGCAATTCATCAGCAGCAGTGAGGGTTCATGATTCGGCACATCCGCATGCATGGACCGAATGATGGCCATGTCGTCAACATGCTGAGCCGTGTGGTGAAACAGGTCGCTGACTTCAATGCCGCTTTCTCCGTAGCGACGAAAACGAAACGGCGAAGGAAAGAGTGCTCCCGTGGGACGCTCGGTGCGAAGATTGCCCGCCGAAATCGATTCGCCACCACGACGCTGCAGCTCCGGCTTGGGATCAAAGGTATCGACATGCGAAGGCCCGCCGTTCATAAACAGGTGGATAACATGCTTGATCTTCGACGGAAACTGAGCCGGTTTGGGCGACATGGGGTTCAGCGCGGCTTCAGGCCCTGGCATCGCATGCACGGCCTGGTTATTGAGGAAGCCGGTCATGGCCAGCGCGCCGAAACCCATGCCGCAACGCGACAGCATTCCTCGTCGTCCCACGGCGATCGTTGACTTTGGGTTTGCTTCTGAAAACGTATGCATAAAACACCCCGACGCGGATTCTAGTCCACAAAAACAAACTCATTGGTCAACAACAAAGCCTGAGCCAACTGAGCCCATGCGTCTAATCGGCTGGCTCCCGGCTGGTCCCGGAAGTCATCTTCGGAATTCCAGCCGCGGAGAACTTTTCCATCGACCGATTGAGTAATCACAAACTTCGAACGGAAGGAATCGTGACTTTCGTTCGTTCGACAATCCACGACAAAATTGATCGACTCACCCGCGCGAATATCAAACGGTGCCGCCGCGACAGGCGACGTGGCATTCTCCGCCACAACATCCTGCAGGATGCCCAGTCGCGAATGGAAAATTCGCAGACGGACACCGTCACCCATATCCTGCTGATGACCGATCACACCGTTAATGGCAACTCGACAATCAACTTCCGATGTCCATCGTCGTACGGCGCAAAAGGAAAGTCCATGTCCCGTGTGGCCGCCGGATTTGTTAAGCGTTGCCCAGCCCAGCTTGGCGTCAGGCAGCTCCTTACCACCCTGCCACTTCCCTTCGCCAGCAAACGGAAAGATCGTAAACGCCGTCAGAGATTTTGATGCCTCATCGAAGGCTCCATAACCATAAGTCCAACCCGGAAGTCCGCCACCGATATCCTGTTTCCTCTGAATCTCTGTGACGAAAGCGACCAGCTCGATCAGTTCACTTTCTGATGGTTCCCGCTGGAGCACGTGCTGAAACATCTGCCGAATTCGGGCACCAGGATCATCCGTCGGGCTGAAACCCTTCGTCTGCTCTGCAACATCCACGGCTCGATTCATCACGAAGGGATTGTTGAGCTGAAACAGAGCCTGTTGAGGAACCGTCGTTTCGAATCGCCGAGGAGCATGGTTATCCGGGTTCGGCAAATCGAATGTCCGGAAAAGCCCCGGCAGGTTCTGACGATCAATTCTCGCGTAAATCGTCCTGCGCAGGCTGTTCGGATCAGCAGCGATATCCGCCGACTTGCCGCCAATGTTGCGGTCCATCTTTCCTGAGACAGCCAGAACCGCATCCCGCTGCGCTTCGAAGTCGAGACGACTGCGATGCATACGAGCATACAAGCGATTCTCAGGGTCCGGCTTTTCCGCATCCGGCCTGCGATCAGATTTCTGCTGCCACGTTTGAGACGTCACAATGTGGCGAATCAACGCTTTCTGGGACCATCCATGCTTCACAAAATAATCTGTCAGATAGTCCAGCAGTTGAGGATGAGTAGGCGGAAGTGTTCGCACGCCAAAGTCACTGGGCGAATCGACAAGCCCTTTGCCAAACAGATGCATCCAGATTCGGTTCACGGCCACTCGCCCAGTCAATGGATTCTCCGACGATGCAATCGCGCTGGCCAGTTCCAGTCGTCCGCTGCCATCTTTAAATGGTTCAGCATTCGGGCCTGACAGCGCTGTAAAAAATCTGCGAGGAACCTTAGGGCCGTGGTTGTGAGGCTGACCTCGCACAAAGATCACCGGCTCCACAGGTTGAGGACGATCAACCAGACGTAACGTGGACGGTTCGTTCTTTGGCTCATCCGAAGAAGCAAACACGCCGTACAAGGAGTAGTAATCGGCGGTCGGGATCGGGTCAAACTTATGGTCATGACAGCGAGCACACGATGCGGTCAGCCCCAGCATGCCTCGACTAACAACATCGATGCGATCGTCAATGATGTCGGCGGTGTTGTTCAGGAAGCGACGCCCCAAAGTCAAATAACCCATCGCCGCAAGTTGAGCAGGGTCATCGGATCCCGGCATGCGATCGGCTGCCAACTGACGCTTCAGGAATTCGTCGTACGGCATATCGTTATTGATGGAATTAATCACCCACTCCCGATAACGCCATGCATCCGGGTATTCTCGATCTTCCATGAACACATAACCTTTGGTGTCAGAATATCGAGACACATCCAGCCAGTAGCGTCCCCAGCGTTCGCCATATTGCGGCGATGCCAGCAGGCGATCAATCCAGGCCGACTTCCATTCATTAAGATGGCCGGCTGCTTCAGCCTGTTCGGCTGCCGCGAGATCATTCAGTTCCGGCGGTAATCCTGTCACTGCGAACGCCAGACGACGCACAAGGACTTTGGTGGCGGCCGGTGCAGATCGCTGCAGATTCTTTTGCACCAGCTCCTGATCGATAAAGTAGTCAACAGGATGTTGTCCTTCCGGGATGCCGGATTGATCCGGAGACTGGACGGACTGGAAAGCCCAGTGCTCGCGCCATTTTTCTGCTCGCCGCCGTGCTTCGGATTCGAGATCAGATGTTTCCGGCCAGACGGCACCGTCGGCGATCCATTTGTGAACGGCAGCGATTTCAGAGTCAGACAATTTCTTTGAAGGCGGCATCGCGATGTCGTCCTTCGAATGCTCGAGCACTTTCGTGATCCGACTTTCCTCCGGCTTTCCAGGGACAATCAGCGGAACGTCACTGGCCTTGCCCTGCAGGAGATCGTTCCGACGATCCAGTCTGACACCGTGCTCCTGCTTGGTTCCCCCGTGACACTCGACACAGCGATCCAGCAGCAGCGGTCTTATGTTGGCCTCAAAAAAATCACCGCGTTCATCGGCGCTCGCGATGGATGCACAGGACTGCCCCAGCATCATCAGCAGAGCGACATGCCAGAGCAGGTTACGGAGACAGCGGTATGGACGAGTTTGTATCATCATGAGCTTTAGCCCGAATGTTGCCCAACGACACCTGAAGACCTCATCCGATACGCTTTATTGGACTGTTGACCGAACATTGGGCCGACAGATCCGGAAACCAACGTCGATCGCTGGGAGTACAGGCAGGAGTTTGGCAGGCGGGGGGTGGAATTCTGGGAGAACGTCTGTGCCGGGAATCGTATCTGAGAGAGTTCGCCGCGACGCGTAAAGAATTGCCGACAAAGGCGGATTCTCAGGGGAGGAAGGCCTTATTCAACGGTTTTCCCGTCTGCAGTATTCACAATCACCAGCCGATGCCCGGCGACGTCGTACTGATAATCAAGGCCGTTCGGAAGGACAGGGAGCCGAATATTGTTTGCGGCAATGATCTGCGTCATGAATTCGTCGTGAGACTGCGGGAATCGGCCTTCTGTGGCGTTGAAGAGATTCAATGCATGTTCGATGAGCAGCATCGGCAGCTCTACTTTTTCCTTTTTCAAAATCTCCAGAGGTCCCGTAATCGGGTTGGAGACTTTCGCGTCGAGTTTGACGACTTCCTTCCCGGCCTCTTGATTAAACTGGCCGATCTCAGCAGGTACCGGCGGGGCTGCTGGCTTCGCAGTTCCGGTGTCTGAGCCATCAACGCAGCCAATCAACATCAGCGTGCTCAGGACAATTTTCAGGCGATTCATAGAAGTTAACTCACGGCATGAGCGATGGACGAATGCCGGAGGTTATCCGCCATCCAAACCGACACTGTCCGCTGATTGATCCTTCCGTCATGCAAACCAGGCATGCTTCAGCCTGATATCACAACGGGATCGTGAGATCGGTTCCTGGCGTATGGTACTAAACGGCGCTCCGGGTCAACAATCGTCTTCCAGAAGGCCTTAGGTCGGGGGTGCAGTCGCGGATTTCGGTAGGTCCTGCCTGCCGGGCAGGACTTCGCGGCTTGCCGCGACCTCGGTGCATGTAAACCGTCAGTATCGGCTTGCCGTCTCATTGGCACGTCGCACAACGTTCGCCTGCGGCGAAAGTCCTTTCCGGCAGAAAGGACCTACTCTAACAACCATCCGCGACTACACCGTTGGGTAGGCCGAAGACGAAAAGGGCGAGAAGTTTGACAAGACGGCTTATTCTGCCACCATGACCTTCAACGTGGCGGAGTCACTGCCGTAGTACGTGACGGAGCGAACGGTCTGGCGCTGGCCACGGGCGGCTGTCATCGCAAAGACAGGAGAACACCGGACGCTGGCAGCATGTTGATTCAGTCGTTTACCGCCCAGCCGGATAGCACTGTGCCGCTCACAAGAGAATCCTTCATCTTTCAGGATCAACACTTCAGAATCTCCGGCTCTTTTCAAACAGGAACTCCTCCATGCTTTCTTCGCTGTTGTTCATCACCGCCAGCTTCTTTGCAGACCAGCCTTCATGGCCCGCGTTTCTGGGAGCGGGGGCTTCGGAGATTGATCCGGCTTCAATTCCGCTCAAATGGTCACCCACTGAAAATGTTGCCTGGGATGCATCACTGCCGGGGCACGGACAATCGAGCCCTGTGATCTGGGGCGAGAAGGTTTTCGTCACGACCGTGGAAGGCGACAATAAAGAAACCTGTCACACGCTGTGCCTGTCATTAAAGGATGGAGCACTCCTGTGGGATCACAAGCACGCTTCGACAGCTCCGGATCCCAACAGCGTGTATATCAGCCGAGCTGCCCCGACGCCGGTCGTCGATAAGGATCACGTCTTCGTGTTTTTCGAATGCGGCGATTTGATTGCCCTGACGCAGGACGGCAAAGAAGTGTGGACAAAGTCGTTGTCGAAGGAATACGGCAAGTTCGTCAACAAGTTCGGTCTGAGTGGTTCACCGGTGCAGACGGAGTCATCCGTGATCGTGTTGATCGATGACGAAGGTCCGTCCTATCTTGTTGCGTTGAACAAAACGGACGGCAAGATTGTGTGGAAGACGGATCGCACCAGCCGCACAAGCTGGAGTAGTCCTGCGATTCTGCCCATCAACGGTCAGCCTCAGGTGATTGTCAGCTCCGCGGGCAGTGTTGACGGTTATGATCCCGAAACCGGAAAGCAGTTGTGGACGTTTGCGGAAGTCGGTGGAAATACGGGAACAACGCCACTGCCAGTGGGTCAGGACCAGTTCCTCATCGCCGCATCTCCCGGCCGATCGGGTGAGAATGCAGAAGGAGCCAGGAAGTCGAATGCTCTGGTAAAGGTCACTGCAGACGGTGACAACTGGAAGGTGGAGAAAGTCTGGATGGCGGCTGAGGCAACTCCGTCGTGGGCTTCTCCATTCGTTCATCAGGGTTTTGCCTATTGGGTCAATCGAGTTGGCGTCGTCTACTGCATCGATGTCGCAACCGGTGAGCAGAAATATGCTCAGCGAACGAAACAATCCTGCTGGGCGACACCTCTGCCATTGGGCGATCGCATTTACTTCTTTGGCAAAGATGGCGTGACAACCGTCCTGGCCGCCGGACCGGAATTCAAAGAACTGGCCGCCAACGAATTGTGGCCCGCAGATACACCACCAACCGACCATGGTGCGCCGAAACCCGATGAAACCAGTACCGAGCGTAAACAGGCATCTGCGATGTTCTCCGGGCCGACTCAATACGGAGTCGCCGCCGTCAGCGGCAGTCTGCTGATTCGAGTTGGCAGTCATGTGTACTGCGTTCGAGAAGCTGCGAAGTAGCTGC
>JBIIIF010000073.1:0-25873 GCA_044235005.1 Planctomycetaceae bacterium
CATTGTTTTGCCGATTTCCAGCCGCCCGGTCAGGTTTTTTATGTAATCCAGCGCTCGTCCCGGAGTCACATTACGAGCATACCCAACGACAATCGGCTGGTCAGCAATTCGTCCGCCCAGTTTCATTTTCGACACAGAAGCGGCTTCCTGTGCCAGGCAGGCGTCGGTCAGGAGCATCGGCGCCCAGACCGCAGAAAGAATGATCAATGTGCGCCGAAGGGACTTAAAGAACAGTGCTGACATCGTGCAACTTTCATCAGAGCAAAGAACTTTCTCGAGTGTCGCGTTTGATTCGCTGACCACGCAGATTTGTTGGGCAACTTGCGGATTTCGAACCAAATTCGATGTGGAGGTCGGAATCCTCGTTGGCCGCCATTTCTGCTGGAAAAAGGAGCGGAGCAAAGCGTTTACTGTGCCCGGTCCGTAGTTTTCGAGAACATGAAACTCTCCGACGGCTTACGCCGAATCATCTCCAGAATCAGGGCGCACAACGCGACTATCCCGCCATGGCGCGAAGTCCCTGCATAAAGACCACGGCCGATGCCATCACGCCGACAAAAAACGACAGGCAGAATCCGATGATGGCCAACAATCTGGGCGTTCGTCTCAGACCGTAGTACAAGCAAACAAAAAGGGATACGGCCGTCAGCAGCAAGCTCAGCCCCAGAATGCCGACCACAAGCCAGGACAGGGGCGAACTGGAATTCAGCTTCTCGGCTTTGCCAGTTACGCTCAGGTACCAGACCAGAGCGATCCACGTCGCATGCCCCGCCAGTTGAAGCAGACTGAGCAGAAAACCGACCGCACCGGGCTTGTTGGTCATCAGTTCACTGATGACCTCCTTGGGTGACGGCGCATCGTTGTCATTTTTTGCGGCCGGGTTGATAGACCGAGTCGGCTTATGTGAAGGCTTCTTCTTTCCGGATCGACGCGGCACGCAGGAGTTCCCCTTGAGACCAATTAAATTACTCACGGACATTTCACACCGCGTCACTCTACGACGATCGATCGAGTTTACTCCCTGATTTCTCCGGCGAACGCGTGAATCATCAGGGCCATGACTGAGTGAGCGGTCGTTGATTTCAGCAGATCCCAACGGCCGGGCTGTGCTTCACGGCGTTTCATGACCTGCGAGACTGTCTGATGTCGTGTCTTCAACCGCTTGCCTCAGCCAGGAGAAAAACTCGGTTCGCTCTGCGGTAACACAAAATCCTTCCGGGCAGGAAGGCCCCGCGCGGACAACCCACTGCGACGACATGATCTCACATAACTCGACCGCCAAGTCTGCTGATTCAACGCGCTGGGAGCTTAGCATGCCTGCGGAGGGGATTCCAATACGGACGTCGAGGTCAGGATCAAGGCAGTGACGGAGTTGGCAAAGTCACTGTGATTCATGGCGGATCAATTTTCTTTGTTTCCAGAAAACTGCGGCGACTGGTCTATTGAAATGAAATGGGCTGAAGATATAACGCCGCGCATGAATTCTTTTTAAGACAGGTGATTTTGTGTGGAGGTAAAGAGGGAGTCGACCTTTTGGGTCTGGTTCCCTCGCCCTGATTGGCAATGCTGAAACAGCATTGTCCTTCAGGAAGAGACTCATTTCAATCTGTTTGAACATCAGCCCGGGATGGAGTCGGCCGGATTGATGCGAGTCTGCCGACTTCAGGAATGTTGTCTGCCCCTCTTTGATCCCGATCTGATTGACTGAAAGCACATCTGCGGGATGACAAACATGGAGGTCGTTGCAGAGACATAGTTCTCATGGAGATCTTTGTCGATGGACGAATCATCGCACGGCGGTTGTGAGTGTTCCGAACCTCCGTCGGCCATAACAGAACAGGACGAGCCCCCGGGATCGGGGTTATTGCCTGTTCTGTCTATTTCAGAAGCCCCCGCAGTTCAACAATTGGATCACTCCCAGTCTGGCTCAATTCTCACTCAGGCCAGAAATCAGTCCTCGGCAGCGGCTCTGCGAAATCGAGTCGGGATGGCACCACCTTCAGCAAATTCAGTGGTGGTTGCTTCGGCAAACATGAACAATGAGTCGGCAATCAAGGCCGGCCGCCATGGGGTTCGAGTCGATTCGGCTCATGTCGCGGAAAGTTCTCCGCGTGTCGAAAATCCTCTTACCATCCAATTCCGTGAACGTTTCTTTCCGGACACGCCCGACGCCGATTGGGATGACTGGCGCTGGCAGTCTCGACATCGCGTTAAAACGCTGGATCAGTTCGAGAAGATGCTGGATTTGTCGTTCGAAGAACGCGACGTACTGTCCGACGGTGGGACATTGTTGCCGACCGCTGTGACGCCGTATTACATGAGTCTTCTGGATCCGGAAAACCCGCTTCAAGCGCTGCGAAAAACTGTCGTTCCGACAACGCGAGAATTCGTCCGCACGGCTGGCGAAGCAGACGATCCGCTCGGCGAAGATGGACACAGCCCGGTGCCGGGTCTTGTTCATCGTTATCCTGATCGAGTTCTCCTGCTGCCTTTGGACTTTTGTTCAACCTATTGCCGCTATTGCACTCGATCACGAGTCGTCGGGCATGGCGAAATTCAGCCGAACGTGCAACGACTGGAAGCCATCTTCCATTATCTGGAGGAGGCGACTCAGGTTCGCGACGTCCTCATTTCCGGTGGCGATCCACTGGCGCTCAGTGATGAGAAGCTGGATTGGATTCTGGGACGCCTGCGATCCATCCCGCATCTGGAGTTTATTCGTATCGGCACCAAGATGCCGGCTGTGCTTCCTCAGCGAATCACTCCGGAGCTGTGCAATATGCTCCGCAAGTATCACCCGATCTGGATGAGTGTTCATTTTCTGCATCCGGAAGAATGCACTCCGGAAGCAAAGCAGGCGTGTACTCGCCTGGTCGACGCCGGGATCCCGCTGGGGTCGCAGACTGTGCTTCTCAAGGGAGTCAACGACGAGGTTTCGATTATGCAGCAGCTGGTTCACAAGCTGTTGCTGATGCGAGTCCGCCCGTATTACCTTTATCAGTGCGATCCGATCAGTGGTTCATCGCATTTCCGTACTCCAGTTTCCAAAGGGCTTGAAATCATTCAGGGCCTGCGAGGATTCACGACGGGATATGCAGTGCCGACTTACGTGATCGATGCTCCAGGCGGCGGCGGAAAAATCCCGCTGCAGCCGGATACGGTCATCGGCCGCGATGGCGATGACCTGCTGCTTCGCAATTTCGAAGGCAAGACATTCCGCTATCCGGATCCGCTCGGTTAGTTAATCAGCCAGAAAAGCATCTCTTGATTGCCACCCGGTTTATCCCGGGTGGCTTTTTTTATGTGCGATTCTGTTGACGCCCAGCCGAAGGCGCCGGCTTTTGCGCTGGCCGGCACCTCCGGCTGGGCGGTAAACGATAAAATCAATAGCCCATGCGGATATCTGCTCTCTGGGCACTTCAGGCCGGAAACTGTTCGCATTTTTGGTTTTGAACGTGCTAAACTGCCCGTCCCCGAATTGTCCCTCCCTGCACCCTGCTGATCTACTCCTTCCTACTGCAGGCCGAATCGATCATGAAACGTGTTGCGCTTCGAATGTTGGCGATCCTGATAGCAGGTGCTGTCGCTGCCGCTTTTGAGCAGCAGCTTGTAGCAGATGATTCGACCGCGATTGCCGCGCCGACGGCTGAGCAACTGGAGTTCTTTGAAGCAAAGATTCGACCGGTTCTGATTGAACAGTGTTACGAATGCCATTCCGGGATGAACACAACGCCGAAAGGCGGTTTACGACTCGACCTGCGTGACGCTGTAATGACAGGTGGAGATTCGGGACCTGCTCTTGTCGCCGGCAAGCCCGAGGACAGCTTGCTGCTGAAGGCTCTGCGTTATGACAGTTATGAGATGCCGCCGAAGGGAAAACTTGCGGACGCAGTGATCGCGGACTTCGAGAAGTGGATTCAAATGGGAGCACCGGATCCTCGCACGGAATCGGCAGCCCCAAAAGCGAAGGGCGTCGACTACCAGAAAGGACTTGAGTTCTGGGCCTTCAAGCCGCCCGTAAAACCAGAAGTGCCGCCCGTTCAGAATCAAGCGTGGGCTCATTCTGACATCGATCGATTTGTCCTTCATGAACTGGAAAAGCAAAACCTCAAGCCATCGGTACCAGCCGATCGAAGAACTTTGATTCGTCGAGTGTATTTCGATCTGATCGGGCTGCCGCCGGAGCCGGACGTGGTCGACGCGTTTATCAACGACACGTCGCCGGACGCGTGGGAGAGGGTCGTCACCGAGCTGCTGGCTTCGCCTCATTATGGCGAACGCTGGGGACGTTATTGGCTGGATTTGGCTCGTTATGCCGAGGACCAGGCTCACACATTTCAGGCTCGCATGTATCCTCAGGGTTATCTGTACCGTGACTGGGTTGTACAGGCTCTGAACGATGACATGCCGTATGATACATTTCTGAAGTTGCAGATTGCCGGTGATCAGGTCGCTGTTGATGAACCGCATCGTCATCGCGCGGCCCTTGGTCTGTTCGCATTGGGGCCGGTTTATTATCAGGACAATGGCGAGCGGGAAAAAGCTCAAGCCGATGAATGGGACGATCGCATCGATACTCTGATGCGAGGCACCCAGGCGATGACCGTTTCGTGTGCTCGGTGTCACGATCACAAGTACGATCCGTTTTCGACGGCTGACTATTATGGACTCGCCGGCGTCTTTGCGAGTTCTGAATATCGTGAGCTGCCAGCGGTTTCGGAAGAAGTGGTGGCAGCGCGAGGCCAGGCGGATTTGGCGGCACAGGAGAAACAGCTGGAGATTGATACTCTGCTGGCGACACAAGCCCCGGCCGCTCGATTGAAGCTGACCTCAGAAATTCCCGACTACCTTTCCACCGCATGGAAGGTACTCTCTGCAACGGACAACGATCGCAAAAAGCTGATCGAAAACACTGCCAAAGAATCAAAGCTGAACAATGAACTGCTGCAGCGATGGGTGGCGTGGCTTGCGGAAGAAGCTGGTTCCGGCGCCGTTGCGTCGGACCGCCCGTATTTTGAAGAATGGCGAGCATTCCGAAATTCTCCACCGACGGATCCTGAACAGGTGAAACTGCGGCTGACGGAAATTGGGCAGCACCTTCAGCAACAAGCACAGACTTTGGTCACTCGACGTGAGCCACTGCGGAAACAGTTCGGCGACAACTACGCCTTCGTTGCCGCCGATGATCGAACGACCGTTGAGCCGGGTGTTGTTCCGCTCGGAAACTTGTTCGATGACAAGAAGGGCTCGTTGTTGATGTCGGCTCTGGTCTCCGATCCGTTTCGAGCCAAAGCAAGCGGCGGTAGTCTGGGCGTGGATCGAGTTCTCCATGGTTGGGGTGGAACTGCAGAAATCGCTTCAGGCGTGCGTTTCGACTTCCGTTCGATCGGCAGCGACTCACGCAGGCATGGCGATGTCATCAACGATGGCTGGTCCAGTGAGGGCGGCATCCAGACACTCGGACAACGTTGCAGTGCGAAGATCGGTCGGACTGAACAGGGAATCGGCATGCATGCGAATGCACTGATCACCTTTGATCTGAATGAGGTTCGTCGAGCAGGTCTGATCCCGGCGTCTGAGACCATGGTGTTTCGTGTTGACCGAGCCGGGATCAACGATGATTCACTCGGCAGCGGCGCGAGTGTTCATCTGGCGGTGATTGTTTCGAAGCCTCAGTCGAAACCCAGTGAGTTTGATTCGATCATCTCGGCTACTCTCAACGGGGTTCCCGCGCCGCTGGAAGAGAACGATGCGGTGTATTCGTTTGCCGGCGAAATGCCAGCAGCGATCGAAGCGGACGGCAAGTTTGTTTCGTTTGAAGTAACCATTCCGCCGGATGCTCGATCACTGACACTTGTTGCAACCGGTGCACAGATCTCAGAGACCGAGAATACCATCAGCAGTGACCACGCCGTGTTTTCCAATGCACGACTGACCTACAACGTCGCGGCCGCCGAGTTGGCAAAGGCCGACGAGTCGACTCCGCTGGATCAGATTCCGGAGTCCGAACGACTACAGCTTCAACGCGATGCGACATTGTTGTCGGAATTATTTGACGATCGAGGTGTGCTGGGATTGGCCGCCGATCAAATCGGGCCTCTTCTGGAAGGCGAATCTGCGAAGTCGCTGGCCAACATGAAGGCTCAGCATGAAGAATTGCGAAAGCATGCCGAATCGATTCGTATCCCGATGGCACATGCTTTAGCGGAAGGAGCGGCTCGCGATGTGAAAATCTACATGGCTGGAGATCCTCGCAAGAAAGGCGATTTGGCGCCGCGAGCATTCCCGGCGATTTTGACATCTGGCGAACGACGCCCGTTCGAAGCGACCGACAGTGGTCGCAGGAATCTTGCCGATGCCATTGCGTCGCGAGAAAATCCGGTGACGGCGAGAGTGATCGCCAATCGAATCTGGGCCGGGCATTTCGGTTACGGTTTGGTGCGAACACTAAGCAACTTCGGACAGCTCGGTGAACGCCCAAGCCATCCCGAGCTGCTGGATTATCTGGCCGTCAGTTTGATGGACGACAACTGGTCGCTGAAGTCATTGCATCGATCGATCCTGATGTCTGCAACCTATCAGCAAAGCAGTGTTGGTGATGCAGCTAATCTGGAGACCGATCCAGACAATCGTTATCTCTGGAAAATGAATCGGCGACGACTGGAAGTTGAACCTTGGCGTGATGCTCTGTTGGCGGTGTCGGGGCAACTGGATCGGCAATTGGGCGGAGCGTCATCGCAACTGAATGAAGGTCATCGGCGTCGCACGTTGTACGGTTATGTGAGTCGTCATCAACTGAATGATCTGCTGCGACTGTTTGATTTTCCGGATCCGAACATCACAGCCGGCGAACGCTCGGTCACGACGGTGCCATTGCAGCAGCTGTTCGTACTGAATAGTGGGTTTATGATCGGGCAGTCGAAAGCATTAGCCGCTCGTTTGATCAAAGAAGCCGATTCAGACGCCTCAAAGGTCGACCGTATGTTTCGATTGCTCTACGGACGTCAGCCGACGGACGATGAACAAAAGGCGGCGTTGAAGTTTCTGACCGAAGGACAGAAAGTTCCGGAGGATTCTCTTTCGTCGTTGGAACAGTTCTGTCTGGCGCTGCTGGGGACGAATGAATTTGCGTACGTGGATTGATGGTTGTAGGAGTCCCGTCGACGGAGCGACGGGTGTACGGTACACCTGTCGCTCCGTCGACAGGATCGTTTGTGTTGAGTGCGGAACAGAAAAGGGACAAACATGAAAAATCAACTGCAGGGTTCGCAAGGCCCCTTTTCTTCTCGTCGTGAAATGCTGAGTCGTACGGCCGCCGGGTTTGGCATGCTCGGACTGGCTGGCGTTTGTGCGGGTGAGCAGCAGTCAACAGATCCTCTGACGCCGAAATCATCGCACTTCGCGGCGAAAGCGAAGCATGTGATCTTTCTTTTTATGAATGGCGGGCCGTCGCACGTCGACACGTTTGATCCCAAGCCGGAACTGGTGAAGCAGGCCGGGAAGCCGGGGCCGGGCGGCAACTTTATGCCATCGCCGTTCTTATTCAAGAAGATGGGACAGAGCGGCATCGAAGTCAGCGAACTGTATCCTCATGTCGGTGAATGCATCGACGACATCTGCGTCGTGCGATCGATGTACACGAGCACTCCGAATCATGAGCCGGGGCTGTTCATGATGAATTCAGGCAACCAGCAGCCGATTCGTCCTTCATTGGGATCGTGGCTGACTTACGGGCTTGGCACCGAGAATCAGAATCTGCCAGGTTTCGTTGTCCTCTGTCCCGGAAAGCCCGTTGTTGGTCCGGCATTGTGGTCCAACAGTTTTCTGCCGGGGATTTTTCAGGGGACGCATGTCAACAACGGCAGCATTGATCCGGCCAAAGTGATTGGGCATCTGAAGAACACAGGAGTCACATCCGTATCGCAGCGTCGCTTGCTGGATCTGATGCAGCAGATGAATCAGAAGCATCTGGAACAGCGCCCGCAGGATACTCAGCTGGAAGCTCGTATTCAGTCGCTGGAGATTGCGTATCGAATGCAGTCAGAAGCTCAGGAGGCTTTTGATATCGGACGTGAGTCAGAATCGATTCGCAAGGACTATGGTAGCGGTGAGTTTGCCGATGGCTGCCTGATTGCTCGTCGACTGGTAGAACGTGGCGTGCGAATGGTGCAGGTATTCTATGGCAGTGGACAGCCCTGGGATGCTCACGGCGACATCATGGATCATCGGCGAGATGCGTTGAAGAGCGATCAACCGATCGCCGCTTTGATTCGCGACCTGAAAGCTCGCGGGTTATTCGATGAGACGCTGATTATCTGGGGCGGAGAATTCGGAAGAACTCCAACGGCTCAGGGCGACAAGGGGCGTAATCACCACGCGACAGGATTCAGCATGTGGCTGGCTGGTGGCGGCATTCGTGGTGGAATGACCTACGGAGCCACGGATGATCTGGGCATCAAGGCTGTCGACAAGCGAATGAGTGTGCATGATTTGCATGCCACGATTCTGCATCAGATGGGGATCAATCACGAAGAACTGACATTCCGCTATTCCGGCCGAGACTTCCGTTTGACGGATGTTTACGGCAATGTGGCGCATGAGATTCTGGCGTAATGTTCGCGAAGGCCTGTGGGGTGAGTAGTGGCAGGGACGCCACAATCATGAGCGTCGATTAGCGTTCATGAGTGGTCTTAAGAAGGATTCTGCTCTACGCACTTCATTGAGCGGACAGCTCAAGAATCTTCCGGGCCGAGATCGCTGCGGCTTCAGGTCTGGCGAATTGGCGAATGCTGATGTGAAGTGCCCGGCGGACTTCCGGATGTTCGATCAGTTCGTTCAACTGGCGTCGCAGATTCAGCCCCGCATCGGCTTCGGTTTCGTTCACCAGTTTGGCGGCACCGGAGCGTTGCAGAAACTCGGCATTGGCATACTGATGATTGGACGCTGCGTGACTGAACGGAATCAGGATTGATGGAAGTCCGGAACAAGCGAGTTCCTGCAGTGTTCCCGCGCCGCCGCGGCTGATCACCACGGTCGCCGAGGCCAGCAGTTCCGGAAGATTGGGCAGGAACGAAAGCACGGTTGCCGTTCGTCCCCGTCGAGCGTACTCGGCGGCCACCTGCTTCACCTGAGCTTCTCCGGTCTGGTGAATGATCTCCCAGTCAGAAGGCACACAGCGTTCATCGGCGAGCGCTTCCAGCACCAGACGATTGACAGACGAAGATCCCTGACTGCCGCCGAGGATCAACAGACGCTGGCGTTTCAGTGGGGGCGTTTCGCTTCGTGAGCTTAAATCAGAAATGCTGGTTCGGACCGGGGTTCCGGTGATCTCCACGGCTCCCGGCCATTTCGATTGATAAGCCGCTTCAAAGGGCAGTCCGGCAAGTGTCACGGCGGCACGAGGAGCCAGCAGGCGAGTCGCTTTGCCGGGGACAGTATTTTGTTCCATCAGCATGACAGGGATCTTCATTCGAGACGCCGCGATGACTCCTGGAACGCTGGCGGCCGCGCCGACGCCGATGGCCACATGTGGTTGAAACTCACGGAGCTCTCGTTTGGCAATTCGAAACGAACGCATTATTCCGGGCAGCATGAGTAACTGGCCCAGACGTCCGCTTCGACCTGGCATGGATGCGTACGGCACCACGCGGAACAAATTCTGATCAAGACCGCTCTTCCGCAGGATTTGTGCATCGACCGCGCGACGGCTGGTCAGAAACAACAGACGTACGTTGTCATGCAGTCGGAGCATGGCTTCGCAGACAGCGATCGCGGGGAAGAGATGACCGCCTGAACCTCCGCCGATAAACACCAGTCGTAGTTCGGACGATCGGGAGTCGTCAGCCTTCACAGTACTCACTGACTCCGTCCGCCGACACGACCAGCAGTCGTTTTGTCAGAGGATGATGCATGGTGGCAAAGTCCTGATTGACTCGGCTGCGAACCTGGTCGATTAAAGAAGCGTCTTTTAGGGAGACGGCAACAAAAAAATCACGGTTAGGAACGCCCACAATCAATTCCGGACCAAAGAGATCTCGCAGCCGTCCATGAAACCCCGGATCCAGAATCCGCGAGCAATTGTAGGCGTCAGGTTTTATCGGCATCAGCATTTTAGGATGCGCGTCGTCGCCCAGCATTGTCACTTCCAGAGGATTCTCTTCGGCGTATAGTCGCAGATTCGCGATGGCCAGGTCATGCAATTCATCCAGCGACAAATCCCACGACTCCAGCATCTGCGGTTGAACAAAGCGATAAGAATCATCTTCATCGACGACGTAACCGACCGACAATCCACCGACCCACGGCATGCGAACACGTTCATCGTTGCGTGAATCTTCGTCCGCCGAGAGCATCGGCAGAATGTGATCACGAACTTCATCGAGAGCTGGCACAAGCTGATCCGGGCTGAGTTCCTGCAATCGCACCAGCGTCGTCAGCCCCGGCAACACAATTCTGCGAAACTGCTCCGGCCGCTGCAGATACATCCGATAGAAATTGGAAAGACCGATTTCTGAATGTCCCAGCCTCAGCGAGAATCCTCGCGAAACCGATGTTTGCAGCAACGGGAAGTTCTGACGCGCCAGCTCGATCACTTGTTTCAGGAAGACATCCGGCGGCCAGGCGGGTTGGTCGGCAATCTCCAGTGTCGCCAGAACTCGTTCACAGATCAGAATGAAACCAGGATCCAGCAGTTGTCGATCGGGAGACTGCACGGTTGCCACAATGGTCAGACGCCCATTGCGAATCGTCCAAAGTCGCCATTGGTATTGTGATCGACGTCCGAAGACACGCGACAACCAGCAACCGGTGCGAGGACGTCGCGAGATGCCGCTCCACACTTCGTTCGTGGATTTGATTTTCAAAGAGGGTTCGGGGTGCAGTGCGGAGACTTGTGGAAACAACAGGCCAAGATCCGGAGACGGTCGACGTGTCGCATCGGTTTCGGCATCATCCCACCACGTGACCATGGACAGCACAACGCGTGAAGGCGAGTCTGAAGAGGAATTCGGAGAGACATCTCTCGCGTTCTCAGATGATGAAGAGTCTTCGCTACGCCAACGCAACTCAATCAGGGTCTGATTCTGACGGACGTCGATCTCGTCCGGACAACGAAACGTGAACCAGTTTGCCGGACCTCGGCAAAGCCTCCATGAGTCATCAAAGTTTCCGGAGCGATAGTCAGACATCGTTACTCGGCCTGAAAATGAGCAACATCCCTTTGAGCATTGTAGGCACGCCGGCATCATGACGGCAATCTTCCGGGCGATTCAAAGGCAATACGGGGCATACTGCTACGGACGTTCTGGTTCCCCGATTCCCTTAGGAATACGTCCCAATTCCGCTCAGAGGCTGAAAATCATTGGCCTTTTTTAAGGCGGATCGTACCCGCCTGGGTTCCAGGGATGACAGCGACAGATCCGAGCTGTGCCTTTGCAGAATCCTCTGATCAGCCCAAATTTCTGCACGGAGAGAATGAAGTATTGGCTGCAGGAAGGGTAGAAGCGACATCGCCGTCCGAGCCATGGGCTGATCAGGTATTGGTACAACTTCACAGCGCCAATGGCCAGCAGAGCGGGGGCCTGAAACAGACTGCCCAGAAGTTTTCGCGATGACGTTGACGTCTCAGTCTTCTTCGGGATAGATACATCGTTCTCGTGCAGGCAGTCCGGCGGACATGTGGATGTCTCCTTATCGGCGTGAAGTTCGGTCTTTGAATCCTGAGCTGAATTCATGAGCCGCTCTCGGAGTTCCGCTGCAGTCGTCTAGCCAGCCGGGGCACAAGATTCCTGATTGACGCCTGATAATCCGTGAGAGCTGAATCATCACGCTGGCGAGGAATCAGGATCAGATCAAGTCCGCTCGGAAGCTCGTGCTGGAGTAGTCGAAACGCTTCCTTGAGTCTTCGCCGCTTCACATTGCGATGCACGGCTGATCCATGTTTCCGCGACACGCTGACACCGGCTCGAATGACATTCAGATCGTTGCTGTGGACATACACGAGCAGATGATCGTCGCCGGAACGAACGCCGGAACCGTAGACTCGTTCAAAGTCCTGCGAGCGCCGGAGATGCATCTTCGGCGTCAGGCGAAACCCGGAATTCTCTGCCACGTTATTCTGCAGACTCAGATCGAATTTCGAGCTGATCTCTTTGTTTGAACATCATCTGCAGACGTTCCTGCGAGTAAAGTCGAATGACGTTCTTCTTGTAACGCAGTCGGCCCAGTTCGTCTGCGTCGAGGTTTTCTTTAATTTCGCGACTTGCTGCGCCTGCGTAGATGGCCGCAAACGTTTCCGGATCAACGCCACGGCCTTCCTCAAGATCCCGCTCTGCATTGATGCCGCCTACAGAAGCGGCGAAATAGTTGACACCTTCAAATACAGACTTACTTTGACCGCTTGCCTCGTAGAGATTATTCAATTCCTTGATGGCCTTCGTGACTTTTTTGTAAGCCTTCAAAGTATCGTCGGATAGTTGGTCGGGTGTCGCATCCTGAGTCGCTTCGATTTGCGACGGCGCGAACCCATTCAGAGTTGCTGTGGCATATCCTGCAGCAAAGAGAATCAATCCGCTGACCACAGTTTTCAATCTGCCCATCTCAACGTCCCTCACGAAACCAGCACTCGTAACAGGTCTTTTGCCTTCGTCCAATTCAGAAAACCGCAGATATAAGGGACTTGAACGCCTGTCGCAAGCCCCAAACGGGTTTCGGAGATGCAATCGAGTGCTCTGGAATCATGAGGGCGGAACGATCATTCGGACAGCTTTATCCGGCGAACTCGATGATTATTGCTATCACCCACATAAAGCCATCCGTCAGACGACACATAGACGCCGTGAGGCCGATTTAACCGGCATTTTCGGGCGTCTCCATCAGGTCCGTCGCCCGGCTTTCCGTCCCCGATCACCGTCTCAATAATCCCTGTTTTGGCCCGCAGAACACGCACGGTATGGCTTTCAGTGTCAGCGAAATACAAATCTCCGGCTTTGGAGAGACTGACGCCCTTGGGACCGGCCAGTTGGGCCTCCTTTCCTGGCCCTCCATCACCCGAGTAGCCACTTTTTCCAGTGCCAGCCAGATGGTGATAAGTGCGATTCATCAGGTCCATGCGAAAGATGGCGTTACCTTCGCGGAGAGCCAGATACAGAGACTGTTTGCCGTCAAAGTCCAGGGCTCTCGGACCATTCAGCGGCGTTCCATCGAATGAGGCACCGTCAGGGGTTTTGGTTTTCTCGCCTGTCCCGGCAAAGGTCGAAATGATGCCAGTCTGCGGATCAACCATGCGAATTCGATGATTCTTTATGTCGCAGATAAAGAGACGATTTTTATCGTCAAGGGCAATGGAGTGCGGCTGATTCATCTGAGCCTGACTGGCTGGGCCACCGTCTCCTGAGAAGCCGGCGACACCGGTTCCGGCAATCGTGGAGATGATTCCCGTCTTGTGATCCACCTTCCGCGCCAGGTGATTTTGCATTTCCACGAAGAGCATATTGCCCTGCTTGTCAAAACGCACTTCGTAAGGTTCGTTCAGTTGAGCCTGAGTCGCAGGTCCTCCGTCACCGAAATATCCCTTCTTGCCAGTTCCGGCCACGGTTTTCGCTTCACCGGTCGACAAGTCAATACGGCGAACAAGGTGCGAGCCGACTTCGCAGACATACAACGCACCGTCGGGGCCATAACTGATTCCGAACGGCTGAGATGACGGAGTGTTCAATGCTTTTCCATCCGCACTGCCGGGAACGTCCTTGCCATTGCCGGCGACTGTGGTGACATCGCCAATCTCGGAATTGCGATCAACTGCCAGCGCTGCACAGGAATGCCAAAATTGACTGATGGTGCAAACTGTCAGCAACAAGGTGAATCGAAGGATGGTCGTCGACGGTGGGGAGCATCGCATGAGTAAATTCTTTCCTCTGTGTGGGGCGGTCAGCTCCCGCCGCCAGCAGAATGACAGTGTGCAGCAAGTGCCTTGAGTGTGGGAAGATCGTCGCGGACCGCCCGTGTTTTTGAGCTATACGGCAGAACTCGACCGCGAAAGTTTGCGATCTGCCATCATGATTTTAGAAACAAGGCGTGCCTGATGTCGATCGTTTCTGATGTCGATCATGGTCGGCTGAGCCCGAATGCAGACGAAGTCACATGGCCTGTTCGATAAATGGCGGGAGTTCGGCAAAGCGAGTTCGTCAGCAGACCAGGAATCAAGCTGCTCGGTCTTCATCTGGCCGGCTCCGCTTCTTCCAGAGTCAGCGGAAGCACTTGACAGAATTGCATCTGAGAAGGTTCAATGGTGCAAGTTTGCAGGATTCCTCGCTGGGAACAGAAACTCCAGGTGCTGGGCGATGTAATCTGGTGCTGTGTGCCCCCAATGAGGCAGACATTCATGGGCGGTGGCCCATCTATAGTAATGTTGCAAGCCATTGGGTTATGCATTTTTGTTTCGTGCCGCGTTTCGCTTTTGATCATATTGGGAGGGTGTTTTGATGAAATCTCGAATGGGCTGGTTGGCTATTCTGTTGGGTGTAGTGGCGTTTGTGCCATTTGTGAACGCATACGAAGATAAGAAGGATTCGACGGAGAAGCCCGCAAAGGTTGAAGGGGCAGAGACGAAAGAGAAGGTCGAAGCAGCCTTTAAGGCGACCTGCCCGGTTTCTGGCAGCGATGCAAAGAAAGAAAACTCATCAAAGTATCGTGACAAAGAAACCTATTTCTGCTGTGAAAAATGCAAGGCGGCCTTCGATGCAGAACCTGCAAAGTACTCTGCCAAAGCCAACCTGCAGCTTGTTCAGACCAGGCAGTTCCGCCAGACAAGTTGTCCTGTCTCCGGAAGCAAGGTCAACAAAGAGCAGACGATCAAAGTGTCAGGCGTGAAGGTGGGTTTTTGCTGCGACAAATGCAAAGGCTCTCTTGAGTCAGCCTCAGCAGATGACCAGCTCACCAAGATCTTCGGCGATGCCGTGTTCACTAAGTCCTTTGCAGTGAAGAAGGCTGACAAAGAGAAGAAGCCAGCGTCGGATGACAAATCTGAATAGTCAAAGTAGCGTAAACTCAGATTCTGACTTCGCTTGATCCGTAGTGCCGCTTTGCGCAAGGGACGCGATATCAGCTAAACGAAAAGATCTCCGACGCGTCTCAATGCGTCGCGAGATCTTTGCTTTTTGCACTCAACCGAGATTTATTCTGCGATCTGGTTTCGGACCGCGAACACCCAGATCAAAGACGCGGCTTTTGATTCAAAATCGTTGTCGGTGCCAACCAGCAGTGTCTTTCGACCATCAGCCAGAGTTGGCCCGAACGTCAGCCCTTCAATCTTTTCAGGCATCGTGGCTCCCGCCAGATTCCATTGCGGTGCCAGAAAGTCCAGATACACACTTCGGTCGACAGGGACAATGTTTGATGGCAAATCGCCAGCGGGCAACTTGTTCATGTTCGTAACGTCTGTTGCGTGGCTGAGATCAATCTGAATCAGCTTTCGATAACGAGCGTCCTTGCCGGACTCTCCGTCCCGTTCGAGGACAATGTACTGGTTGGGGCCACAAGCCACGATCTCGCTGTTGCCGTTCTCGATACTGTCCAGTTGGTAGACAAACTCTTTGGTTTTTCCGGTGGCCAGCTCCAGTTGAATCAAGCGACAGTTGCGTCCCACGACAATACTCTCATCAGTTCGTGTACCGTCCTGCAACAATGGTCCCTGCATGATTGCAACGAGATGTTTTCCGTCCTGTGATAACGCCAAACCCTCAAGCCCTCGATTGGATGCTCGCCCCGTTTGATTCAGGTTGTTCTCCTTTTTCTTGTCGGCATCGGGTTTCGTGACAGCGAAATATGCCGGCAACTGAAATTGCTTTTGCTCGCGACCGTCGGCCGAGAACTGAATCACATGCGGACCATACTCATCGGAGACGAACATAGCCCCATCCGGGCCGAAGCGAAAACCTTCAGGGTCCAATCGATGCCCCAGTTCCCTGGTGGCAGCGATCGCAGCCGATGAACCACTAAATCGGCGTCCGTCTGTATCCGTGAAAATTGTTGTGCGACGAACGGCCGCTTTGATTGCTGATTCGGGAGCTCCGGAAATCTCAAGTTCGAGCGTTTGAACCCGGCAATGATAGTCAACTGCCCCGTCGTCCGGTCCACGATCGGACAAGCTGGCAAACAGCATCCCAGTGCCGGAATACTCCAGTGCTGAAAAGCCCCCCAGCCGATTTCGAGGCTCACCGTTCTGCAGCAGGGCTGAGTCGCCGGAAAGATCGACAGCATCGCCAGGGATCGATGCCGTTCCCAGCAAATCGATGGACTGCTTCTCGCTTCCAGATGCTTCGGCCGCTGCAAAGGCCGCTACGAAAAGTGCGCACGCGGATCGACGGATATTCTTGAAGAGATAATCGGCCATGGGCTGTCCTTGTGCCATTTGACTATTCATCACAATGAATCAACGTGAACGTTTGGCTGAAAATGCACGTCGAGCCCGCCGCTTTTATGTGGAACTTTTATGCGGAAATTGAGCCGCGGGAGTCAGCGAGTGTCTAAGTGCAGGGTGAATATCTGCGCAAAAACAAGTGTGGTTCATGCCACCGATCGTCTTGAAGCCAAAGGCTGTCGCCACGTTCAAGACTCAAACCCAAAGGTAGTCTGATGCTGAATGTTAAGATTTAATGAAGTCACTCAGAAAACAGCGTTGGCCTGAGCGAAAGGCAGTTTTTCCGCACTCTGTCGATTTCTGAATTTTCAACTCGTTGACGGGCGAAATTCGGCGATCTTGCAGATAGATTGCGGACATCGAGATCTCCCGCCTGAGAGGCCGAGATCGTTTGGGAATTGGCATTACTTCAGCGCCTGACCGTGCTTCAGGGGATCAATAATTATGAGTCGTCTTCTTAATGCTTTGTTTGTCTTGACGACATTGTCATCGGTGTGGCTTGCGGAGAATGTGGTCGCCGCCGACGAAGTTCAGATCGGCAATTCGCTGACTGATTTTGTCGCCGCTTTCAATGAAAAGAATGCCGAGAAACTGGCTGCTTGCTGGACAGAAACGGCGACTCATACCGATCGCGAAACCGGCGAAAGAACAGAAGGCCGAACTGCGATTCAGGCGGATTTTACAAAGATCTTCGCGGCTCAGCCGAGTATCAAGCTGAGTGCCAGTGTGACTCGATTCAAGCTGGTCACTGCCGACGTTGCTCAGGTTGAAGGTCAAACCACAGTCATTGGAGGCGACGGTGTTCCAGTGGAATCGGTATTCTCCGCCATTATGACCCGGGCCGGCGAGAAGTGGCTGTTTGACTCGATCGAAGAAACTACGGCCCCTATTCCAGCAACTCCTGCGGATGCTCTGCAGCAACTGGAATGGCTGATCGGTGAATGGACTGATGAATCCGGCGACGTCAAAGTTCGCACGACGTTTCGCTGGTCTGCCAATCGAGCATTCCTGCTGCGTTCATTCGTCGCGGACTCAGCAGACGGAAACGTGCTGGAAGGAACTCAGATTATTGGCTGGGACGCCAACCTCCAACAGATACGTTCCTGGACGTTTAATTCTGACGGTTCGTTTGGCTCATCGAGCTGGTCGAAGAACGAAAACAGTTGGATGGCTAAATCATCGCAGACCAGTGCAAACGGTGATATTTCATCAGGGACTTATGTACTGGAGCAGGTTGATGAGAACACATTTACCCTGCAGTTGATTGGCCACGAGATCAACGGAGGGCCCCAGCCGGCCTCTTCTGCGGCCACGATCAAACGTGTTCTGTCTTCGGTCGAAGTTTCCCCATCCGCAAACAAGTAATTGGCCGGAGTCATTTCGAGATGTTTCGCAGCAAACTTAGCGTAATAGTGCTGATGATGCTTGTCGTGACGGTGGCTTCCGATCCGGCATTGGCCTATGGTCTCCGCGGTGGCGGTGGAGGTGGAGGCGGCCGGTCAATGGGAGGTGGCGGCGGTGGTCGATCCATGGGAGGTGGCGGTGGCGGTGGCGGCGGTGGGATGTCTCGCCCGGCTCCGCATCCCGGCGTGCCGAACATGGGAAGTAGTCGACCTGCACCGACCAGTCGTCCCAATGCAAGCTCGCCAAATATCAATCGCCCGTCGACGAAGCCGGCGATGCCTTCCGTTGATCGTCCGTCCGGAGGACTTAAGCCTTCAACGCGGCCGGCGACACCAGACATGCCGTCCACACGGCCGGCCACGCGGCCATCCGCACCGAACATGCCCTCAACGCGGCCTTCCCTCCCGGGCAGTGGCGAATTAGGCGGAGCGAACAAGCTTCCGGGTCAGATCGATCGGCCCACGACTCGTCCAAGTATTCCGAATCTGGGCGGCGGAGCTGAAAATCGTCCGAGCAACAAGCTGCCGAATCGTCCTGATCTCCAGCGCCCCGCAACGACTCTGCCGGGAAATGTGAATAATCGCCCAAATATCAATGTACCACCCAATATCTCCGCTCGCCCAGCTCCGGGAGATGTCGGCGACTTTCTGGGTATGGGAAGACCACTGAGCCCGGAAACACTTCCAGGCAATGTTGGGCCAGGGCTGAGCAATCGTCCCGGCATAGACAATCGTCCCGGCATAGACAATCGTCCCGGCATAGACAACCGGCCCGGCATCTCAACTCGCCCGTCGTTCCCAACTGTCGGTGTCGCGAATAACCGGCCGATCAACATTGGTCAGATCAACATGGGCAACAACGTCGCGATCAGCAATCGCCCGACATGGGCCAACATTGATCGTAACCAGGTGACAAACATCAATAATCGATGGCAGAACCAAATCGGCGGGCTCAATAATTGGCAGAACGTGCATCCGAATCGGGCTGCGTATTGGGCTGGCTGGGGCGCTGGGGTTAGTAGCTCTTACCATTGGCACTATAACAATCCCGGCTGCTTTCGCGGTGACTGGTGGTACGGCCATCCTCACAGCTGGTGCGGTTGGCACTACGGATATGGGTTCACCACTCGTCCGTGGAAATACTGGTGGACTGTTCCGACTTATGCCGCCTGCGTGAACTGGTTTACCTGGTCCGCTCCGCCACAGGTCTGGGCTCAGCCGGTCTACTACGACTACGGCCAGGGTGGTAACGTCGTCTACAACGACAACTCCGTTTACATCAACGGAGAGAAGGTCGCGTCTACGACCGAGTTTGCTCAAAGCGCGGCGGATCTGGCGACAGTGGCTCCACCGCAGGATGAAGAAGTGGCGAAGAAGGCCGAATGGATGGCGCTCGGGACATTCACCGTTTCTTCGGGCGAAAAAGACGTCGAGCCAAATCGGATCATTCAGCTGGCGGTTAACAAAGACGGTGTCGTCAGCGGGACCTTGTTCAACACAGAAACTGAGCTGACTCAAAGCGTTCAGGGAAAAGTCGACAAAGACACACAGCGTGTTGCGATGCGAATCACAGAAAGCGAAGACCTGGTTGCTGAAACAGGCCTTTACAATCTCACGCAGGAACAAGCTCCGGTATTGGTGCACTTCGGAGCCGAGAAGGTCGAAAACTGGTTATTCGTCCGTCTTGAAGACCCAGCTCCGGAAGACGGTTCGCAGACACCATCGAAGTAGTCAACTGACCTGAGGCTGATACCCGGACATGGGGCGGGATCGGTATGGACTGAGTTTAAGGCAGCGGCAAAGAAATAAGAGACCAGTTCGGCGAGCGGCCCGGTGTGAACCGGCCGGTAGAACTGCATACCGGTCGGCTAACGCCAACCGCTCGCCATGAGTTAGTGGGCAGGTTATTTGGTCGCTGGGGCCTAAGCGGCTTCTCCAGCCGCTTCGGGGGCTCGTCGAATCATCAGCCAGATCGACGGGCCAACGATCATCAGGATTCCGATCAGCGAATGCAGAGTGACAGCTCGCCCCCAGAGCAGAACATCGAAGACCATGGCGAAGCCGATCTGAGTCAGTCCAATCACTGAGACGCGTGCGGGAGCACCTCCGGAAAACGCTCGTGTCAGCAACAACTGACCTGCGGTGGCCGCTAATCCGACGCCCAACAGGAGTCCCGGTCCCGGCCAGGGCATCTGGAGTTGTTTGAGCGAATGTTCACTGGCCGGAAAACCGACGAAGACAACGGTCAGAATCACTATTGAAACTGCCGAGAAGTGAAACACGATGGCATTTGCGGCAATACCTTTCAATCGATGAAGTCCGATCAAAGCAACCGCACTGGTGAATGATCCCGACACCGCCGCCAGGGTCCCTACGTTTCCCGCCGCCAGATAAGGCTGCTGCATCACGAATACGCCGGTCATCGCCAGCAGCACGCTCAGCCAGACTTCACGTTCCGGAAATCGTCCCAGCACCGGCCACGAAAGCACAGCAATCCAGATGGGAAACATGTTTGTCAGCGTCAATGCATCCGCAATCGGAAGGTGTGACAACGCATAGAAGTTACACATGATGCTCATGCTGCCCGCGATACTGCGAACCCAAATGGTCCACGGCCGAAGAAAGACCAGTGGAGACTTGTCGCGAAACGCCAAAAAACCGGCGATCAGCAAAGCAACACCGGAACGAGCGAACGCGATCACCTGCCAGTCACAGTAATCTTTGGCGGCATGCGTGAAGGATCCCATGCAAGCAAATGCAAAGGCTCCCCAGAGCATCAGGATGTATGGACGCATGAAACCTTCCGCAACCATCGTGGCGTCTGGCCTCATGGCCTTTATTCAGTTCGCTGCCTGAGTTGAGGCGATCTTCTACGAAGTCTCCCGCGAAAAAGCGGCCTCAAATCACACCATGCGGAGAATAACGCCCAAGCAAATACAAAGCCCGATGAACGTACTGCCCGGGCACAGAACTCTGTGCACAGGTTCGGCATTTACTGATAAATCAGGAACGAACTGCGACGTGTCATAAACGAGTTGAGCGGTTCTTGCCATAACGCTTCAATCTCTGTCGCTGTTTTCCCGGCAATTACAGCCTCGGAAACCGCTTTACTGCTCAACAGCCGGTTCAGATTCTTCGTCTGCCAGTCGTCAGGAAACAACGCTTGCAGGCTGCACATCAACTGAATACCGACTTTCAGCGGATTCAACGTGGCTCGATCGGTGATCACGATATTCACGCCACCGCATGATTCGTTAGGAAATTTCGAAGAGTCCGGAGTAAATCGGACCGGCACAAATCGCACTCCCGGAAGTCCCGCGGCATTCAGATGAGCCGCCAGTTCACGCTCACGAATCCACGGAGCCCCCAACACCTCAAATGGCGTGTCGGTGCCTCGCCCCACCGTCACGTTCGTCATCTCCAGCAGACCGACACCAGGGTACAACACGGCCTGATTCAGGCAACGCATGTTTGGGGAGGGATTCGTCCAGATCAGGCCGGTTTCGTCGAACAGTTGACTTCGACTCCAGCCTTCGACCTGCACAATCTGCAGATCCACATCGATGTTCATTTCTTTCCTGAACATCAGAGCCAGTTCGCCGGCTGTCATTCCGTGTCGCACCGGCAACGTGTGATAGCCGACAAACGACTGATCGCCGTCATCCAGAATCGGTCCCTGCACATCGACGCCACCGACCGGGTTGATTCGGTCAAGAACAACGAAGCGAATTTTGTTCTCCCCGGCAGCCTTCATCGCATTCCCCATTGTGGAGACGTAAGTGTAGAACCGACAGCCGATATCCTGAATGTCGAAGATCAGAGTATCGATGCCTTCGAGGCTTTCCTTCGTGGGTGTTCGTGTTTCACCATACAAGCTGAAGACCTTCAGCCCGGTTGTCGCATCCTGCTGATCACCAATTTTCGGGATGTCGAGTTTTCCTTCCAGACCATGCTCGGGGCTGAACAGAGTCACCAGCGTCAGATCCTTGTATTCATGCAGCAGTCGCACGGTGCTGACACCATCCCGGCTCAACCCCGTTTGATTCGTGATCAAGCCAGCTTTACGTCCCTTCAACGAAGCAAAGTTGTCTCTCTTCAACGCATCAATCCCATTAAGCACGTCGGCTGGCTTGCCGGAAGCAGACTTCTTCATTGCCGAATCGTTCGAAGGCAACAGTGCTGCACCCGCGATCGTTCCAATTCGGCCGATCAGCGGATTCACAAGCCCCTTACCATCGGGATGAACTCGGTTGCTGAGAAACAGCACGAACAGATCAGTCGCCGGATCAATCCAGATTCCTGTGCCGGTAAACCCACCATGCCCGAACGCCTGCGACGACATCAGGTCACCGCGATTTGACGAATACCCTGTGCGAGCATCCCAGCCGAGAGCTCGCCGCCCGCGAGGAACCTCTACGGCAGTTGTCATGAGCTGAAAAGTCGCCGGATTCAGAACTTCCGTGTCTCCCAGCCGTCCGCCATTGAGCATCATCACGGCGTATCTGGAAAGATCATCGGCGGTCGAAAACAAGCCGGCATGCCCTGCGATTCCGCCCAGAGCGTAGGCTCGAGGATCATGGACTTCGCCCTGTATCCAGCGACCTTCGCGCTGCTCAGTCACCGCCGCGCGAGCTTTCAGGGCATCGCCGGGGAGATAGCCGGTTTCTGACATTCCGAGCGGACCGCAGATCGCTTCCTGAGAGAACTCGTGGACATTCTTCCCGCTGACCTTCTTAACGATCTCACCCAGCACAATGAAACCCACATCGCTATAAGTGAATTCCTGTCCGGGTTCGGCATCGGGTTTCAGCGCCATGATGTTGGCGATGGATTGGTCCGGCGTGCCGCTGTAATCTTTAATGGAATTATCAGCGATCAAACCGCCGACGTGTGTCAGCAAATGCCGCACAGTGATCTTGTCTTTGCTATTGGCTGCGAAGTCGGGCAGATACGTCGCCACCGACGCATTCAAATCGATTTTGCCCTGCTGAATCAGCACCATCACGCTGGTGGCCGTGGCGATCGGTTTGGTCAGCGAGGCGAGATCGAACACGGTATCGATTGTCATTTGAACCTGTTGAGGCATTGTCTGACGAAAGCCATAAGCCTTCCGAAAGCCCACGCCACCGCGTCGTCCCACGACCACAACCGCTCCCGGCATTTTGCTCTGGGTTAGTCCTTCGTTGACCAGTCCATCAATCAATGCCAGCCGTGATGGATCAAAGCCCAGGGATTCCGGACTCACAATCGGCACGGATGCCGGAGGAGCGGAACAAGCTGGCTCAAGGCAAAAACCAGCAACCAGCAAAGAGCCAACAAGACTCAAAAATGCCGAGCGATGCATCGGGATTCCTTTCAGGGATGTCAATGGAACCGTCGCATCTCAACAACTTTGTCGGCATCTCGCAACGCAGCACAGTTGAGTTTCAGTGTCGGGGCATTCGCTACAGGCACTGTGCGGTGATGGGATTTTCGGACCGGCAGATTGAGATACCAGAACCGCTCGCCGCCACTGCTGTCGATACTTCCGAAGCGTTCCTGAAGACTGGCCCAAGGGTGATAAAATGTCCGGGCGTGCTGTAAGGCCTCATATTGGTGGGCTGTAGCCCTTTGATTGATCTGATAAAATGCGATTCCGTATCTGGCTGATCCGACAGATGGCCGGCTAACGAATCATTCACCTGAACAATTCGCGGCAACATTCTGCATCAATCCAAATGCGGTTTTGGTGAGCACTGGTGAAGCGGGAATCCGGCCGATATCATGCGGCACATGACCGCGACCGTCGAAAATAAGCCTTGGTCGCCGACTGATGAGTTCTGCTGTGATCTTCCCGGAGTTTGAACGTGAAGTATTCTTTCGCCCTGGTTCTGTTGATCTGTGTGTGCCCTGCATTTGGACAGGATGCGGCTCCTGCGGCCACTGAATTTGCTTATCCGCTGGCAGTGACGGCACAGGCCGATGGGATTGTTTACGTTGCCGATCGCAATCTGCCCGGGATCTGGAAGATCGAGAATGGTCAGAAGTCCGTCTATTTTCAGGGCTCGAAGAAGTTTCGCACGCCGTTGAATGCTGTGCGATGTCTGGCGATCGATCATCAGGGCAAACTGCTGGCAGGCGACTCAGCAACGCGTGAAGTGTTTCGATTTGACGACGCAGGGCAACCACAGCCGCTGACGAAGGGCTGGATTGGCATTCCGATGGCCATCGCGGTTGCAGCCGATGGTACGATCTATACGGCCGATCTGGAACTGCATCGGATCTGGAAGATGCCGGCAGAAGGTTCTGAGATGCCGACTGAGTTTGCCGTGATCAATTCACCGCGAGGGCTCACTATTGATGCGGAAGGCAATCTTTGGGTGTTGTCGACGTCCAGCAAAGACGGACAGATCCAGAAGGTGACTCCCGACGGAAAGATCGAACCGCTGATTAAGGATCATCCGTTCAATCTTCCTCACAATATCGTTCGCATGGAAGATGGGACCATGTTTGTAACCGACAACTATGAGCATGCCGTGTGGAAAGTTTCGCCCGATGGAAAGCCCGAGAAGTTTGTCAGCGGTGCTCCGCTGGATCGTCCCGTCGGATTGTGCCGCAGTGGTGTGAATCTTTTGATCGCAGATCCTCATATTCGCACGATCTTCACTTTGGCTCCCGACAAAACGTTAACGGTTTTGGCAAGTTCACCAGTGGCTGTGCCGCCCGGGACAGCGCCGGCTGCAGCTCCCTCTGCAACAGAGAATAAAAAATAAAAAAAAGTTTTCGGACGATCAGGACTTTCGAACATTCGCTTGCGAGATTGCGACTCAGACCGTATTGTGACCGAGCACTTTGTGCAGAACCTCTGCCAGCTTCGTCTGCAGCAAAACAAGTTGACCCTACAGATAACCCAAATGGGAACCTGGACTGTCCCCGGCTGACTGTCACGCCGACTATGTCTCGGATCACATGACCCGGGCTTCGGGTGCCCACCTTATTTCTGATCAATGGGCGTCAACAGCGTTTGCTCAGTACGGCTGGAAGAGGTTTTTTCATGCGCGGATCTCGGTTTCCGCATTCTGCCCCGCTGCGGTTCTCAAATTGAGCGATCACTCTACAATTTGATTGCAATCAATTGCTTCAAAACGCCGCTGTGGGATTCGATAGCCTTCGCTTCAGCAGGGCGTGTCCGGATTTTCGTCGTCGATCAAAAGTGAAAGTTATCAGAAATGAAGTGGACTGTTTACGCGTTTATCGCCGGTGCAGCTCTTTCCTGGGGGGTCTACGTCCCGCTGGTTCATGACGCGACTACCAAGCTGGGCAGCAATCTTCGAGCTTTCCTGATGGTCGGGATTGCGTATTTTCTGGTTGCGGTTTTGATCCCCAGCATTTTTATCTTCCTGCTGAAGAATGATCCGACAGTCAAGAATCCTGCCGATCTAAGCTGGGCTCCGATGAGTTTGACCTGGGGACTTCTGGCTGGTATCGCGGGAGCTGCTGGTGCTCTCTGTGTGATTTTTGCCGTCAAGGAAGCAGGATCGATCGGCCCCCTGATCGTGGCTCCTCTGGTGTTTGCCGGTGCTCCCATCATCAACACGATTGCGTCAATGACATTCCTTTCGCACGGCAAAAAGTTTGAAGCGCCAAGCGGACTATTTTATCTGGGGCTGGTTCTTGCCGCATCAGGAATGGCGATGGTCATGGTGAACAAACCCAAAGCTCTGGGTGGAGCAAAGCCTCCAGCCGCTGCCGCATCCAGCACAACGCCGGCAGCGAAATAATCTCGGCAGCTCTTGCTCAGTGCAATCTCGTGAAATTCAACGCATGCTGAGGGTTCAGGACAATAGTCCTGAACCCTTTTTTGTTTTGACAGCGCCATGTTGCCCCCTCTCCCCCGATTTTTTTGCGGATGCAGCGTGGTGTCATATCGCAGCCTTCTTGCAAAAAATTGGGGGAGAGGGTCAATAGTGTTCGGCACGCTTTTTGCGCCAGGGGGGGTGGTCTGTTATAGAGTGGCTTCCGTTATGGAGGCACAAGTTATGGCAGATCAGGATAAATCTGTGAAGCTTCAGGG
>JBIIIF010000074.1:0-25845 GCA_044235005.1 Planctomycetaceae bacterium
GTGTATTGCCGGGATCAGCCTCGGGAGTCGATTCCGCATGAGAAGTTTGCTGGTAAGCTTCGGACAACACGACCCAGCGATGCAGTTATTTGATCGACCAGCCTTCAGCAACGAACTTCGTCGCCAGCCAGTCCTGAAGTTCCGGATGAGTCGGACGTGCTCCACTGAAACCAAAATCGTTTGCGGTCGCGACAATCCCTGATCCGACCCAAAAATGCGGACGCCGTTGTGTTCGTCAGATCGGCCAACTGTTCGGCGCGGAGTCGATCTTCTTCCTGAAAGATGGCGGCCGTGCTGTCCCATTGACCCAGGCGAAGATAACCCGTCGCAATGAGAGTATCGGCGTCCTGAGCATTCTGAGGCGCGGCAGGAACGAGTTCGTCTCCGGTCAGTTGTTCACGGACGAATTCATCAAAAGGCTTTTCCGAGTTGAACGAGCAAACCACATAGTCGCGATACTTCCACGCCAGCGGCCGGAACTCGTCGCGCTCGTAGCCATGGGTATCAGCGTACCGCACAACATCCAGCCACAAGCGAGCTTGTCGTTCACCATAGTGCGGTGAGCTCAGCAGCCGATTGTCTACGGATTCAAAGGCTTCGTGCGACGGATCGAATTCAAACGTCGCCACTTCTTCCGGAGTCGGCGGCAAGCCCGTAAGATCAAAGGTGATTCGACGAATCAAAGTGCGACGATCGACCGGTGCAGACAGCTTCAGGTGAACGGTTTCAAGCTTCTGCCTGAAGAACGCGTCGATGATCTTTGAAGGTTGCTCCCCATCGGCATCGCTGACACCATCCGGCTGCGTCACTATTGGCTTCCGGAGAGACCACAGCGTCGGTCGCTCTTCGCCAAAAAGCTGCCGGACAGGGTTCTTCTCTTCGTGAAATGCGTCTCCCATCTGCTCGTGGGAAACGGCCTATCTGGATTCGGCAGGCCAGGCGGCTCCGCCCTGAATCCATTGTTTCAGCACTGAAATCTCAACATCCGACAACTTCTGTTTGGGCGGCATCTGCAGATCGGGATCAGCGAATGTGATGGCCTTTACGAACAGACTGTTCTGGGCATCACCCGGTACAATTGCCGCCCCCTGATCGCCGCCTTTGATGGCTGCGTCCAGTGAATCCAGACGCAGCCCACCCTCCTGTTTCTCCGGCCCGTGGCGAGTTATGCAACGAGTGCGGAGCAATGGCAAAACCTGCTTCGAAAATGCAGCGGCCTGATCTTCCACGGCCTGATCTTCCACGGCCTGATCTTCCACAGTCGTTGCAATCACAGTCTCTGCAATTGCTGATTTTGGCTCGTCTGCCATCACAAGCTGGCCAGGAACGGACAGCATGATGGCCAAGCCTGGCACTACGACGCGGACCACAAACATCAACGGGGAGCGGATCACTTCAGTTCCCAGCCCTTGCGGTACTGGCGTTTAATGAACTGATCCGCTTCCGGAGCATTCGTCGCCTTCATATTCTCGGCATCCCACTCCAGCTTCCTGCCGACTCGGTAAGCCACGTTCCCCAGATGATTGGCTTCGGTCAACCAACCTGCGTACTCGAAGTTGCACGTCGTCGGATCACCGGTTTTGCACGCATGGATCCATTCCTGATGATGACCGATCGACTGAGGAATAAACGGCTCAGGGCGTTTAAAGTCCTTGAAGCTGTCTTCCGGCAACAACAAGTGCTTGCCATAGTCTGACAACAGCATCCCTTTATCACCCACGAAAAGAACTCCGCTGTCCCACGCCGGGACATCGCCGCGTGAGAGGATTTCGGGCTTGTGAGTTCCCTGGTACCACGTCAGAGCAACCTCGGGCTGATCGCCGATCGCTGCATATTCATAGCGAACATGCATTGAGGCCGGTGCAAGTTCCTTATGAGCCGGGCCGCCAAACGGCTCGATCGTTTTCGGATACTTGAGCTTCAAAGCCCAGAACGGCAGATCCACCCAGTGGCTGCCCAGATCTGACATCGTACCGTTACCAAAGTCCCACCAGCGGTACCACTTTGGCCCCGGAAAGTAAACGTTGTTGTATGGCCGTTCCGGCGCTGGTCCCAGCCACAGATCCCAGTCAAGTTCTGCCGGAATCGGATCGGCGGTTGTCGGTCGATCCTGCACCGCGACAATGTCGCCGTGCTTCTTCGCCTCTTCTGCGGACTGCAATCCCCAGGCTCGACTGACCCAGACGTGGCATTCAGAGACTTTGCCGATGGCCCCTGTCTGGATGAGTTCGACAACGCGGCGATAATTATTCTCCGCGTGAATCTGAGTTCCCATCTGAGTCGCCACGCCGGCAGTCGCAGCGGCTTCTCGAATAATGCGAGCTTCGTGAATATTATGAGTCAGCGGCTTTTCACAGTACACATGCTTACCAAGTTGCAAAGCCGGCAGCGTGGCAAAAGCATGAGTATGTTCGCAGGTGCTGACTACCACCGCGTCGAACTCGTTCGCGTGATCAAAGATCCGGCGAAAATCGGTATTCTTACGAGCACCGCTGTGTGTTTCCGCAGCGCGGTTAAGATTGTTCGCGTTCACGTCACAGAGTGCCGCAATGTGTTCGGACGAGACGGATTGCAAATTGCCACCACCTCGACCACCACAACCGATCACCGCAACACGCAGCTTGTCGAAACGCGAGTTTGGGCGGGCAGTTGCGGTGCCGACGTAAAGCCCTGCGGCGATGGCAGACGTGTTTTTCAGAAACGATCGTCGACTGGACTGTCGCGGAGAATTCATGAGGCGGGGCTCCATGTGAGCGGCAAAGAGAGCGGAAGAAGACTTCGTGCGCGGGCATTGGAATGAACGCTGCACTGCCAAGGTATAACCTCCCGCATTGCGCAACGTCAACCAACGCGAGTTGTCGGGACAGCAGTTGCCGACAGTGGCGGAAGTCGTTATCTGCTGCCTGCCGTGATCAGGTTCAAAGCCGGTTGTAGATTTGATCCTGCCGGCCACGTCAGCGAGGAATTGTTGTTGAACACGTGGCCACTTTTATCCCTCACTGACGTTTCGGGTTGTGAAAACCCTATAAAATCAACAGGCCGAAAGCCGTGCGAGACGCCACAAAATCCAAAAAATCAGAAAAGTCTTCCCAGTCGTTAAAGTTTAACAGCCCGAGAACCGATCACTGAGGACACGTCTTGGTTCAGGCTTCGAAGCGAAACTGTCGCTTCTCTGGACTCAGGCTGAATGTCTTGGGAAGCAGAATGATGATTCGGCAGAATTTGCTGGTGCTGGGACTCGCACTGATCACTGTTACTGGTTGTGCATCGACCATGTCGCAGAACTGTGGCAGTCATTGTTCCGCGGGCAAACACAGTCGCCATCAGCAGCATTGCTGTCGTCCAGGTCGCTGCCGCTGCAATCAGGGCGGACCACTGTTTCCGGGCGACGCCTGGGGACAGCCAGTTGGTGCTTATCCAATGGGTGATCAATGGGCTATGGGATCGGAGTTCGGCGGCTGCTGTGATTCAGTTATGATGGACAGCGGATGCTCCGGTTGCGGATCTGACATGTCTGACATGTCTGGTATGTCTGACATGTCTGGTACGATGATACCGGGGCAAAGCTCTTCGGGCTGCAATTGTGGCGGTCAGCAGTCCGCCGGGATGCATTCTGCCCCCATGATGATGAGCCCACAGCCGCAGTCTCAGCCATACATGAACGGAACGCCTGCGCCGATGCCACCCGCGGTCTTTGAAGCTCCGGGAAATGCTCCAGCCGATCAGAATCTGCCGCCAGTTCCAAATGACGCCGCTCCGATGGACGCGGCTCCACCGGCAGCACCGATGGTGGATCCAGTAAGCTGGGAGACGCCGGTCTTTTTCCCGGCTAACCACTCCCCGCAACCGTCAAACGTTCCTCTTCGACGAGCACAGCCAGTGCCAGTCCGATAGGCTGGAACAGGCAAATGCACTGATTGCTCAGGTTTCAGCACCTCTTTGATGCCGCAAAATACTCGTATCTCAATCCGTTATTCCGATGCAGCCAGCGAAGCATCAGAGCGGCACGAGTCGCAGGATCGCCGGGACCATGATCGTCATCGAATCGACAAGGCACGATGAAGTCATAAGTGGGTAAACTGTTTTCTGTCGCGTCGATCAGCGTTGAATCATGAAAGCCAGCTTCTTTGCAAAGTAACAGTAACGAACCCTGAGCACACCACGGATCCGGCCACGAGCCGTAGCCATCGTTCAGAATCGCAGCCACCCCGAATCGCGAAAACTCCCGATCCGCGGAAAACTCCCGATCCGCGGCACATCCAGCAACACAATATCGGATGCGACAAAGCGACCTCCGGGCTTCAATACCCGCTGGACTTCAGCCACAAACCGATGACGCGACGGAAAGTGAAACATCGCTTCGGCACGGAACACACGATCGAAAACCTGGTCCTCAAACGGCAACTGACAGGCATCACCTTCCTGCCATCGCAAACAGTTTCCGGACTGAGTTCGAATGGGATGACAGATCTCAAGTTGTTCCGGATCGACATACAGCCCCGTCAGATTCATTCCGGACCAACGTTCATTGATGCGTTCGACAAAGCCTCCCAGACCACAACCTGCATCCAGCACGGACTGATCAGTACAAGCTGAGCCAGTCGAATCATCTGCTCGTCCAGACGCTGCTGAGCCGCCTCAAATTCGCCTGCAGTGATTAGCCGCGGCAACGAAGCTTCACTGACCTGAAGCCCGCGCTCTCAGCGCCCGCGTTCTCTGCAGGAACTAAGTCCCAGTGCCCAGGATGAGCGCATCGGTTCTTATTTCCATAGTAATACGACGCAACGATGCGTTCAAAGTACGCTGCCGGCACTCTTGCGGAAATGAGCTAACCAAACAACGCGGCAATCGGTTGCCCCATATCGGTGATGGGAACAGGACGATCGCCGTCGTAAAGGTTCCTCGAGTAATCGATTCCAAGAGCCGCATGAATTGTGGCGAAGAAGTCCGGCACTCCGACAGGGTTCGTCACAATCTTCTTGCCTAACTCGTCCGTCTCGCCGTACGCCCCGCAATGCTTCAGACCACCTCCGGCCAGCACACACGTGAACGCCGTTCCCTGATGACCGCGACCACCACCACTGTCAAATTCCGGCGGGCGACCGAATTCCGTGGTCACCACAATCAGAGTCTTCTCAAGCATGTGTTTTGATTCAAGATCCTTAATCAGCCCCGCGATGGCAGTATCCAGCTCCTGAATCAACGCGTGCTGACGGACAATGCCTTCGTTGTGAACATCCCAGCCTGCACCGTTCAGAAAATTCAGATTGTGTGAGACTTCAATAAACCTCACCCCGCGTTCAATCAATCGGCGAGCCAGCAAACAACGCTGTCCGAATTCACCGCCATACGAAGCGCGAAGGTCAGCGGGCTCGTTGTCCAGTTGAAAGCTCTGCATAAACTCCGGACCGCTCAGGCGAAGACTCTGTTCAATCGCGGCGTCATAATCCTGCAGTTGCTGATCATTGACTTCCACCTGACTCTTCCGCAACTCTTCCAGAAATCCCTGGCGACGTGATTGACGCGAAATGGAGATTCCATCAGGCCTCGATAAGCCCGCAGGACCTCGACTGGTGTCAGTCAGGTACAGATAGCTGTCACGAGTTCCCAGAAAGCCAGGTCCGCGAGTGATATTGGGATAGCCAATCACCACATACGGCGGCGCTCCGTCAACGGCCGCGCCGCGCTCATGAGCAACTAACGAGCCGAGCGAAGGGTAAACAACAGTCCCGCTCACAGGTCGGCCAGTGTGCATACGATTCGTCGCAGCAGCATGTTCATCGATCACATTGTGATTAACGGTGCGGACGGCGGTTACGCGATCCATCAGCCCCGCAACCCGTTTCAGATGCTCGCAGACTCTCACCCCTGCGACAGCAGTTTCAACGCTGTCATAATAAGAGCCCGCCAGTTTCTTGGCCGGATCACCCTTCGTCTTCGGATCGAATGTGTCACCGGCTCCCATGCCGCCGCCGAGCCAAATCGAAATCACGTGTTCGGCTTTGCCACGGATAATGTCGGAGGCCACACTCGGCTGGCTCATAGAGGCCGCTAGTGCACCAGCACTGCCAGCAGCCAGAACCTGTCGACGCGAAAAACTGGGGAGGGATTCGTGGTGGTTCATACGGGCCCCGCGAAGTTAACCGGTTCGAGCTCAGAAGAGTTCCATGACGCTGGCTCAAACGCGACGTTGGGAAGACAGAGACGATCCTGAGTCGTCAACAATTGCAGAACAGCCTCTCTGCTGATTGTCTCATGCAGACAAGATTCCCGCAATGGCTCAGATCTGCTGCCGCGAATTGTTTGGGCCGGATTTCTCTGCATCGGAGAACTCAAACACCACAAGCGTCACGGCCGGAACTGCCTTGGCGGTAATCCTGGCTGACTTTGCGACTGGTCCCTTCGCAGAGGAAATCGAATTGTCAACAAGCTCAGAACTGGCTGCACCTGAAGTTTCGGCTGCAGAAGCCTTCTCGTTCGACGCAATACTGTTCGCTTCACCTTTTGCAGAGGGCGCTGAAGGGAGTACGACAAAGACTTTCCCATGATGCAATTCTGACCCAGTCGGATGCTTCAGGGATTCGCGAGCCGCAGCGATAAACATCGCTTCCTGAGAATCCGCTGATGGCGTTTCTGTCACCGAACCATTCGATGCCCCGACACTTTCCATCGCATTCACGACATCCTCGCGTCCGACCACATTCGATGTCAGCACAACTCCCAGCCATCGCAATTCGTCAGACTCCGCTGAACCTTTCAACTGCAACCCGGCCTTCTGCACGATGGACTGAATCTGATCCATCGCCTGATCCCGATCCTTGCCATCAATCTTCACCACGACGACGTTCCAGTCAGCCGACTGAATTAGTGGCTGAACGTCTGCGGCCACGGAATTCTCAGAATCCGTTCCGCCAGCAGCCTCAACATTCGCATTCGCGACGGCCGCGACATCCGGCACCACGCTCGGAGAAATATCGGCCGCCATTGGCATCGGCATCGCATCAGGCAGCATACGGCCATCTGACATCATCGCTGCGTTGTCAAAAGAAGACGGACTTCCCCCGCGAGCTTCCATCGTTCCGTGCAGAATTTCTACTTTGGCCAGCATTGGCGAATCAGCAGTGTCCGGTCGCCGATTCAAAGCCAGCAATAACCCCGCACACAGCAATGACGTCACCGCGCCGACAACAATTCGCTGGGCACCACTTCGCCCCGGACGTGCCGCCGAATCCGGTACCCGAGTCGCCCGAGGATTCGTGTTCCCCGGCGCTTCGAAGAGTAATCTTTCTGATGAGCGAACCGGGATCCCCTTTAACAGAGAACTGACCAGACCGGCCTGTTGACGAAATCTTTCCGCTGCCTCCCGATCCGAAGATTCAAGAATTGCAAGACGCTGAGATTCTACCGCTGCAAAATCCCCGTCAAATTGACGCGACAAAAGCTCGAAAAGCTCTTGCCGGTCAGAAGATTGAGGCGTTTGGTGAGGAATTTCTGACATGGAAAGTATTCGGTGGGCCAAGTTCGGGAGGGAAACACACCAGAAAAATCGCAACTTCTGCGCAGTGTTTTGCTGCCAGACGCCGCCTTTCGAGCATTAGTTCCGGGGATTTGTTGAGAATTGTCTTCTCACCGGAGCATAACTGAGGCAGCAGCGAAGAAATAAGAGACTAACTCGGCGAGCGGCCCGGTGTGAACCGGCCGGTAGAACTGCATACCGGTCGGCTAACGCCAACCGCTCGCCATAAGTTGGTGGGTAGGCCATTTGTTCGCTGGCCCATTAGTGTTCATATGACCCCGCTATAGCAAAGTAAGCAATTGGCCTTCGGCCAACAGATACGTGTCGGCGCCGCGTGCCATGAAAAGAGCTATCTCCATCGATCAGACGGAATTCAAAGACGCATGGCTGCAAATCCGCCAGCAGCGATTGCGCTGCTGTCCAGTGCTCGTCGCGAGTTCCGCGTAAGCCCCACAAGCCCGCTCGCAGAGTCCGCAGACGACCGAATTCCAGAGCGTCCGGTTTGTCATCACAATTTCCCGCCGCTTGCCCGGATGACATGCGGCACGCTACGCTTCCGCGACTCCACCTGCTTTCTGAGCCGCCACACTCTGAAAGCAACATCCCTGCTTTCCTGCCGCTGACTGCACTGACAATCATGACCAACGAACAGATCGTTTCGCTTTATCGCACGATGCAGATTATTCGCCAGACCGAAGAAGAACTGGCGCGATGTCATCAACGAGGACTGATTCATGGAGCCTGTCATACGTATGTCGGACAGGAAGCCATCGCCGCGGCCGTTTGTGCTCATCTCAACGCAGACGATTCTGTCTTCAGTACTCATCGAGGACACGGGCATGCTCTGGCGAAAGGCATGCCACCCCGGGAGCTAATGGCCGAACTCTTCGGTCGGTCAACCGGCTGCTCACGTGGTCGAGGCGGTTCCATGCATCTTTTCTCACCGGAGATCGGCATGATGGGAACCAGCGGCATCGTGGGCCCATGTATGCTGCAGGCCTGCGGTGGCGGGTACAGTTCCAAGATCCTGAAAAATCACACGGTCGCGGCCGCGTTTTTCGGCGACGGTGCCGCCAACAACGGCGCGTTTCACGAAGCGTTGAATATGGCCAGTATCTGGAAACTGCCAACACTGTTTATCTGCGAGAACAATCAGTACGCGACCGAGGTTCCTTTTTCGTACTCCAGTGGTTCACCCTCTGTGGCAGCTCGTGCTGCTGGCTATGGAATTGTCGGACATGAGCTGGACGGGAATGATGTCCTGGAGATTCATCGAGTTGCCGGCGAGGCGGTGGAAAGGGCTCGCGCGGGGCAGGGGCCAACGCTGATCGAATGTCGCACGTATCGAACTCGAGCTCACGCGGAAGGCATGGGCGACTTCACCTATCGAACTCGCGAAGAAGTCGAAGCGTGGAAGTTAAAGTGCCCGATCGCTCGGTTGCGCGCAAATGCTCCGAAATCCCTGTTGCCCGAGTTCGATAAGATCGATGCCGAGATTCTGGAACTCGTCCGCGCGGCGAAGGAATTCGCTGAACAGAGCCCTGTTCCGGATGGCAGCACCGCAACGACTCACGTGTACGCGGCCTCGTCTTTTCTTCAGTCAGCTCCGGAGTTTCGCAAGGCGGTGGCTGCGGTCAGTCAACCCCGTGAGATCACGTTTACTCAGGCGACCGTCGAAGCTCTGGCCGGTGAGATGTCTCGCAATCCAGGCATTTTTGTCATGGGCGAAGGCATCGGAAAGCGTGGCGGAAACTTCCGCACAACACCCGGACTTTACGACCTGCACGGGCCAGACCGCTTATGTGATACGCCGATTTGCGAACGAGGATTCGTCGGGCTGGCTGGCGGTGCCGCGATGACGGGAACTCGACCCGTGATCGACTTTATGTTCGCAGACTTTATTCTGGATTCCGTGGGCGAGATCATCAATCAGATCGCCAAGATGCAGTATATGTCCAGCGGGCGACTGAAGATGCCAGTGCTGATGCGCGGTTGCATCGGGATCGGCCACTCCGCCGCAACTCATCATTCCGGAAGTTATCATGCTCTGTATGGACAGGTGCCGGGATTGCGAGTTGTTGTGCCGTCGAACGCCTATGACGCCAAGGGTTTGATGCTGCGAGCACTACGATGTGATGACCCCGTGATGTTTCTGGAACATCGCGAGATTCTGACCATGAAGTGCCACGTGCCCGAGCATGACTATGAAATGGAATTTGGAAAAGCGGCTGTTGTTCGTGAAGGCAGCGACGTAACTGTTGTCGCATTGGCTCGCATGGTCCCGTTGACGTTGCCACTGTGTGAGAGCCTGCAGCAGTCTGGCGTTTCCGTGGAATTGATTGATCCCAGAACGGTATCGCCGCTGGATACAGAAACCATCGTTCGATCCGTCGCGAAGACGGGTCGACTTTTGATCGTGGAAGAGACTCCGGCCGCGTTCGGATTCGGCGCTGAAGTTGCCGCCCAGGTCAGTGATCTGGCCTTCAATGATCTGGACGCCCCGATCAAACGCCTCAACGGAGCGTTTGCACCAACGCCCTACAGCCCATCTCTGGAAGCCGCGGTCGTGCCTTCGGTGCACGACATCGAAACTGCGATCCGCAGGCTGGTTACGGAGTAATCGAGTCCGCAACGAATTCGCTGGCAAAGAAAGTTCTGGCGAACAAAGTGCTACTCTCTCGGCGGCACGGCATAGATTCTCCAATACTGCCCTTCCCAGAGCGGATCCGTTTCGAACGGCCCCAGAATTCTGGTCACAATGAAATCGCAATCAGTTTTGGCTCGCAGAATCCGCAGATCTCGATTGTCATAGAGTGCATCCGTCGAACTTTGCAGAGTCCAGTCGTGCAGCAGCCACAGGCGTTTGTTCCACGTCAGAATTCCGGCGGCATCCTGAGGGCAGTCTTTGTAGCAGACATACTCGGCACGTTCCGCGAACCATTTGAAGGCCGAGGATTCTCTCGGTGTCAGGATCAGGGCGTCCTTCGGAGTCTTCTCCCGCAACCAGTCGCAGGCCTTTCGCCAGTCGGTGAATTGATCCACAGTGTACCCCGACGGAGCTGTTTCTCGACTGCGCGAGGACAGCCACAACGGCAGCAGCAGCATTGCACAAAGAGCAATCTGCCGGACGCGCGGAGTACTCAACAATCCACCAGCGAACGATCTGGAAGCCATCAAATTTCGAGGTTCCAAATGCTGTGCGACGGCCTGCACCAGGCGTCCAAATACCAGAGCGGTCGTGATCGGAAGCAGTGCGTCGAAACAACGAAACGGATAAAACTTCAGCAACGACGCACGCCATTCCCAACCGTCTAACTCCTGGGCTCGCACTGTGTGCCAGCCGATGATTACACCCGCCAATGCAATCAGCGCCGACATCGTGAAGAAGACCAGTAGCAATCGCAGCCCATCCTGCCGTGGTGTTCCGGCGGGGAATCGACTCAAGCACCAAAGCCCGACCGCCAACCCACCGCCCACCAGCAATAAATACAGCCATTGAGAACCAGGAATCTCAGTCGGGTCCAGATGATGTTTTAATCGCCAGAAGACCTGATAAAATGAAGCCAGCTCACGATCTTTTTGAGGAAGACTCTTGTCCAGCACAAGCGTCAACGCAGGAATCAGCCCGGGCAACGCGAACAGGATTGTCTGAGTCGAAAATGCGATCAGACCAACCAAAGTTGATCGGTGGTTCTCATCGCTGCTTTGCGGACGTTTCAAGATCAAATCGGCCACAAAAAACAACGCGGAGGCCATGCAGACACAGGCGGCAACCCAGCCCCCGACAACGGGGTGCAGCGAACATCCCAGACCGCAGATGATTCCCGCGAGCAGCATGCTTCGCACTGAGCCGCGGCCACTGATCCAGAGACTCACGGCGATCAGGCACAACCCCCAGGCAGGCACTTTGGATTCGAATCCCCCCAGCAGCCACTCTCCCGAGAAACTCCCGAGCAGGCTCAGCGAGGCAAACATCGCGGCACTCAGGATGCCGAAGATTGCCCGCAAATGCACCGCGCGGGCAAGCAGGGTCCAGCCAATGGCCAGAAGTGTGGCGGAGAAGATTCTGCCGGCGACTGCAATCTGATCAAACGACAGCCATTCAGTCATCTGGCCTACAAGCCAGAAAAAACAATAATGAGCGTTGGCCGAAGTCAGAAAGAAATCGCGTGAACACCAGGCTGGATCCACGAACGAGCGGGCCTTGGCCAGGTAATGAGGTTCGTTGACCCCCGGAACAGCACTGCTGAGAACTGAAACAGCAGAAAACAGCCCGGCAATAAACAAAGTCGACCACAGGCCAATGCGAGAATGCTCGGCCTGTGGTCGCGCTGTTGATTCTTCTGCAGAATTCAACTGACTCACTTTTTCTTCTTCGCTGCAGCCTTCTTAACGGCCTTCCTGGCAGCTTTCTTCGCTGCGACAACCGGCTTCTTGTCTGCGCCAGTGGCCTTCTTCTTTGCACTACCTTCAGTTTTCTTCCCGCCGAACGCCTGCTCCCAGTTTTTCCAGAATGCAGGTGTCGTTCCGGTCCGAACAATCGGTCCGCTCATTTGGTCAGCCTTGTCTTCAATTGGTAAACGTATCAAACCTCGCAGGGGCAAAACTGTCCCTGCTCCAATGCTCATCACATAGCTGCGGATCTTGATGCCATCGCACCACGGCGTCAAGGGGGTTCATGTTGTCGGAAAATGCCAGATGATTTCAATGCCATCGACAGCAGAAACCGGCCGGAGAAATCAGCCTCGATCCGCAGTGTGTCGAGTCGCCTACGCCGCTGCAGTCCGGCGCTTGCGGCGAGCATCGGGCGAAGTCTTCCAGCGACGGTGAACCCAGAAGTATTGCTCCGGAGCTTTTCGAATCAGAGCTTCCAGCGCTGAGGTGAATCGCTGAGTGAGCTCGTTGATTCCATTCGCTCCCAGATAGTCCGCAGGATCGATGATATCCTGGGTCGTCAGGCAAAAACGAACCCAGTGAGAATCCCGGCTCGCTTCATCCGGCAACCTCCAGGCTCCACCCACAACAATCAGAGCATTGTATTGCAGTGCAAGCAGTGCAATCGATTTGAAGGTGGATGCGGGTCGCCCGAAGAAATCCACGAACAAGCCTGAAACACCAGCGTCCTGATCACACAGCAATGAAGCCATGCCGTTATTTTCCATGATCTCAGAAAGCTCAGTGCCAGCTCCCTGCTTGGAAATCAGCGAATTGCCCGTCGACTCGCGGAACGCCTTGAACCACTCGTGGAGATAAGGATTGTCCAGCGGTCGAGCGACGACTCCCATGGGAAAGCCGAAGTGGCCGAACGTGTTGACGGAAATCTCCCAGTTCCCAAAATGTCCTCCCAAAAACAGCACCGGACGACCGGAACACAATGCCCGGACACAGTCATCGCGTCGCTCAAAATCCAGCGCATCCGCGCAGGAGCTCAGGCGAAAGCGGCGAGGTAACTGGATCATTTCGCAGACCATACGAAACAAGTGCCGCCACATGCCCAGAATGATTCGGTCGGCTTCAGCATCGTTGAGCGATTCCCCGAACGCGATCGCAAGGTTTTCTCGGGCGACGTGATAGCGAGTGAGCTTCTTCGGCAAGACAGAGTGAATGAACGAGGCCAGGCCATTGGACATCGCCACAGATGCGCGGACGGGCAGACATCTGACGACAAAGAGCAGCGTCAGAAAGACGGCGTACTCAAACAGATGTCTGATCCGGCGAAGTTTCATGGGACAATCAGTGTCAGGGAATGAGGATCCGTCTCAATCTGCAAGGGCAGTTCCGGCCCGGGGTCACCGTCGCACTGTGACGTGCGAGGCGCCGTTACGTCAAGACATTCAATCCTTACGGCCGAAGCCGAGAAGCGAGTAAACTCCTGTTGGCCAATCGGCAGCCCCAGACGCAGTTTGACCGCATGACAAAAAACCTGCCAGCGAGTTGTCCCGTGAAAGATGCGAACGTCGAGGACTCCGTCGTCCGGACGAGCCTCGGGAGCAAATGGGATGTCGAAACCGTACCGTGGAACATTCGTTACGATGATGTGACTGCCGGAAACATTGTGAGATCCGGCGGAGGCAACAACTCGATAAATAGTCGGCTGATTCTTCAACAGTGCTCGCAGCACCGGGCGGACGTAACTCAGGCGATGAATATTCCCGGATCGAACCTTATGGACGGCTTCCACGATTTCCGCATCGATTCCGACGCTCACCATCAGGAGTGTTCGCCGGCCATTGACGATGGCGGAGTCGAAGACTTTGACCTGGCCTCGCTGGATGATTTGAGCCAGCTTAAGACCACATCGGCGGAGCCCCAGATATTTCGCCAGAAGGTTTTCGGTTCCCAGCGGAAGTACGGCAATGGGAATTCCGGGCTGCCGATTGACAAGATCGGCGACAGTCCCGTCTCCGCCAGCCGCAACGATGCACCGAAGAACGCGCTCGGCTGGCTTTTCTGTCAGGTAGCGATCCAGCTTCGGACGGCTTGAGAACATTCGAACTCGATATCCGGCGTAACGCAGGTGTCGGGAAAGAATCATCAACTGACTGCGACCAGTCCCGGAGCCGGAATGGGGATTCCTCTGGATGATGACGAGTTCATCGTTGGTGCAGGACAGGCTGATTTGCAGCTCCCTCTTTGCATAAAAAAACACACCCCGGAAATAGTCTTCCGGGGTGTGTCAATTTTATGAGCAAACCTTTCAACGGGCAAGCCGAGGAAAGTGTTCGTCAATTAGTGGCAAGAACCACAAGCTGGAGCTGCTGGAGCGCAACCGCCGCAAGCTGTTGCCGGAGCACTGCTGCAAGCTGGAGCTGCTGGGTGGTAAACCTTGTGGGTTACAACCTGCTCAACCATCTTGCAAACCTGAACCTGGACTTCCTTTTCCTGTGGCTGGCACACGGTTGTCGTGTACTTGTACTCTTCCTGAACTGTAACGTTCTTAGCAACCTTTACAGTTCGCTCTTTTTCAACGGCCTTGCAGACAGTTGTCGTGTACTTGTACTCTTCTGGAACTGTAACGTGCTTAGCAACCTTTACAGTTCGCTCTTTTTCAACTGCCTTGCAGACAGTTGTTGTGTACTTGTACTCTTCTGGAACGGTGATCTGCTTGCAGACCTTCACTGTGCGTTCCTGCTCAACGGCCTTGCAGACAGTTGTTGTGTACTTGTACTCTTCTGGAACTGTTACGTGCTTAGCAACCTTTACAGTACGTTCCTTTTCGACTGGCTTGCAGACAGTTGTTGTGTATGTGTAAGGCTCTTCAACCTTCTGCTGTTCGTAGCAGGTGTACGCAACTTCTGTTTCAACCATGTTAGCAACCCAGACCTTCACGGTCTTTGTGCCACCGCCGCAGCTTGAAGCAACAGCACCGCAAGCGCTGGCTACACCGCAACCGCCACAGGCAGAAGCAACTGCACCGCAGCAGCTTGAAGCCTGAGCACAACCACCGCAAGCTGAAGCGCAGCCGCCGCAAGCTGGAGCTGAGCCACAGTTGTTGCAGCCTGACTCAACGGTCTTTTCTTCCCAGTGACCCTGGTCCTGGCAAACCTTGCGTGTCTTCTGAACTGGAACTGTCTTGCAAACGGTACGAGTACCAGTGTGCTGAACAGTTTCAGGAACCAAAACTGTGTACTTCTGAACTTCTTCAGCCCACTCTGTCTTGCAGACATTGCGAGTCGCTGTGTGTTCAACAGTTTCCGGAACCATGACTGTGTACTTCTGAACCTGGTCAACCCACTCTGTCTTGCAGACGTGGCGAGTACCAGTGTGTTCAACAGTCTCCGGAACCATGACTGTGTACTTCTGAACCTGGTCAACAACTTCTGTCTTGCAGACGTGGCGAGTGCCAGTGTGCTCAACAGTTTCCGGAACCATGACTGTGTACTTCTGAACTTCGTCAGCCCACTCTGTCTTGCAGACATTGCGAGAACCAACGTGTTCCTGAGTTACAGGAACCATTACAGTAACCTTGCGGGTTTCAGTAACAGTGGTTGGAACCAGAACAGTCTTCTGAACCTCTTCCCATGTTCCGCACGCTGCTGGAGCGCCGCAACCGGAATCACCGCAGCCTGAACCACAAGAGCTGGCACCACATGGGCTGCAGCTTGTAGCACAAGGTGCTGAACAACAACGGCTGGACTTCTTACCGAAGCAACCACCCGCTTGAGCAGATGCTGTCATAGAAACAGCAAGTGCCAATGAAAGAATCAAACGCATGCTCTGTAACTCCTCCCAAAGTTCTAAACCGATAACACCAATTTAAAGTACCTGGACACCCAGCCAGATTCTTGTTCTTTGCAGATTCGGATGAGGGTAAACCCTCGTTCGACGGCCGGAAAGCCTACCCATTCAACCGAATCAACCTATTCTGCGCTCAACTTAGCATAGCGCGTTCAGATTCGGAAACGAAAACTGTAAAAATTACACAGTTTGCGGACAGCGGGCACTTTGTGGCGCATGTCGCGAATGGGTTATTTCTGGCGATTGATAGCGTTCAAGAGGACGGAACCCAAAACGAACCTTACGATTCAGCAATTTGAGTAAAGTTTTCCCCTTGGGGAATCCTAATGGTTGCAGTGGAAGATTCCAGTCAGGCAGGCTGCGAGGGCCTGATCTTCCTGGTTATTCTCGGAGTTGCTTTTTCCCCAAATCTTCCATCCCGCGTGACCTGGGTTTTGGAAGATTCGCTGTCGTTCCCTAGACTGTGCGCGGTTTTAGTGGCTCCGGAAGTGAGCCGACTGCAGAGTTCCCAAGAAATCACTGAGCATCCGTCCGATGAAGTTCTGCCTTGTTGACCGCATCAACTCCCTCGTTCCTGGCGAGAGTATTCAGACGATAAAGAACGTGTCGCTGGCGGAAGAATATCTTCAGGACCATTTCCCCGGCTTTTCAGTCCTCCCGGGCGTGATGATGGTGGAGTGCCTCGTCCAGTCGTGTGCATGGCTTTCACGCATCACTGATAACTTTCAGTACAGTACACTGCTGCTGAAACAAGCGCGGGCTGTAAAGTTCAACAACTTCCTGAAACCCGGGCAAACGCTGGAAGTCACTGCGACACTGCGGTCCACCGACGTCGGAACTGCGGAGTTCATGGCCTCGGGAACGGTCAACGGTCAGTCGGCCGTCAGTGCTCGCCTGCTTCTCACGCGTCAGAACCTCGCGGATCTCAATCCCGCTCTCGCGGAGAACGATGCTCGGCTGATTGCGTCGATGAAGGATCTCTACCAGCAGATGTATTCTGCTCAGCCGTGATTTTCGAGTTGCGGCGTTTCCATTGATTCACTTTTTGATTATTTGATTCCCTGTCTGTAGTTTCGTTCGTAAAGGTAGTTCCCATGACCGTTAAGGATCGCGTGGCTTTGGTGACCGGAGGAAGCCGCGGCATTGGCCGGGCCATCGTCGAAGCACTGGCTCGCAATGGCGCGAAGGTTGCATTCGTTTACAATTCCAATGCGGCCGCTGCTGAAGAAGTCGTGGCAGCTCTGGCTGCTGAAGGTCACGAAGCGTGGGCGATTCAGGCGGATGTGCGATCTAAGCCTGCGGCCGATCAGGTCGTTGCTGACGTCGTTGCCAAGTGGGGCAAGCTGGAGATCCTCGTCAACAACGCCGGGATTATTCGAGACACCCTGCTGGCGAAGATGGATTCAACGCAGTGGCAGGATGTGATCGATACGAACCTGACCAGCGTGTTTAATTTCTGCCAGGCGGCAACGTTGCAGATGATGTCTCAACGATATGGTCGCATTATTAATATGTCGAGTGTCGCAGCAGACGTCTCCAATCCGGGGCAGGCGAACTACGCCGCCAGCAAGGGCGGAGTGGAAGGCTTCACACGATGCGTCGCAACCGAGCTGGCTCGCCGTGGCGTCACCGCAAATGCGGTTGCTCCGGGCTTTATCGAGACCGATATGACGGTCGCTGTTGTGAACCTTGCGGGCGACGAAATCAAGAAAAAGATCCCCGTAAGGCGGCTTGGTCGCCCCGACGATATCTCAAATGCGGTACTTTTCTTCGCTGCTGACGAGTCTTCTTACGTGACGGGTCAGATCCTTAAAGTGGACGGTGGATTGACTTTAGGAGGACTGTAACCGTTGTAACGTGGTTTTTTTGAGGGTCTGGGGCTTTCAAAAGAACGACGTCTGGAACTTCTGCGACGTTCTCGCAACAATACGCGGTTCCTGAATTGAATGAGCCAGCGGCCGGGGCGCCGTCTGGTTCAGGATTTTCGGTTCGTTGTTTCCGTGAAAACTGGGTTTGCGGCAACAGCGGCAACATGGTGTTAAATTGGGTTTTGCTTTGGGACAGATCACCAGTCCGAAGCATACTGCTGGGATTCTGGTGATCGCCGTTTTGGCTGCCATGCCGGTGGTCGAATCAGGAGAAATTCTTCAATGCCGTCTGCTGATGAGATTTACGAAAAAGTCCGTGACACGCTGGTTGATGCTTTGGGTGTAGACGATGACGAAGTCACGCCAAAAGCCACTTTGATTGGCGACCTTGGTGCAGAGTCAATCGACTTCCTGGACATCGTCTTCCGTCTCGAGAAGAACTTTGACATCAAGATTCCTCGCGGAGAACTGTTCCCGGAAAATCTCGCCACTGCGGATTCTGGTTTTGTTGCTGACGGCAAAGTGACTGCCGACGGAATAGCCCAGCTTCGCACAAAGATGCCACATGCGGACATCGACAGCTTCGCAAAGGATCCAGTCGTTTCCAGGATCTCCGATCTGTTCACGGTTGACATGATCTGCAAGTTCATTGCAGCGCGACTGAAATAATCTGTTCTCGAATATCTTTCCGGACCCGGCCAACTGATACAGGGGCTCGCGTGACGCGGCCCCTGAAGGTTGTGCCAGGGTTTTGTTCACGAGTCCGGACGCAATGGAAGAATCTGTTGCGGTTGCTGGCTCGGTCGAGCTGTTTCATTGCTTTGATCTCAACGCACTTCCGGGTGTTTCATGCGCTGGTACTGGATCGACAAGTTTATTGAATTTGAATCTGGCAAGCGCGCGAAGTCTGTGAAGAACGTGTCATTGGCCGAAGAGCATCTGCACGACCACTTTCCCGGCTTCCCGGTGATGCCCGGGTCGTTGATGATTGAAGGAATGGCTCAGACCGGAGGAATTCTGCTGGGTGAGCATTTCAAGTTTGAATACAACGTGATCCTGGCCAAAGTGCCCAAGGTGACCTTCCATAGCTGGGCCTGTCCTGGCGATCAGTTGATTTACACGGCTGATCTGCAGGATGCCAAGCCGGAAGGCGGCAGTGTGACGGTCACCGCAAAGGTGGGGGACAGACTTGTGGCAGACGCAGAAATTGTGTTTGTCCATCTGAATTCCAGCGATCCGCAGTTAAGCCGGATCGACCAGAAGAATTTTGTCTTCCGCATGAATCTGCTCGATATCCTGACTGTGGGTAAAGCTGGTTCCGGAGAACAGCCAGCTGCGTCCTGAAGGGCGCGCTTTGAAGGTCGACGCCTCCACGTCGGCTTTCGTCAAGAAAAGCAGGAGTGATGAGATGAAGCGTCGAGTAGTTGTGACGGGAATTGGTAGTCTGACGCCGATTGGTAATGACGTCGACACCATGTGGAAAGCTCAACAGGAAGCTCGCAACGGCGTCGGCGCGATTACGCATTTTGACGCGACTCACTTCCCGACGAAGTTTGCTGCGGAAGTCCGCAATTTCGATTTCGATTCCTGTGTGGAAGATCCGTCTCGCTTCACCGACGCAGGACGCAATATTCGTTACGCGATTGGCGCTGCGACTCAGGCGGTTAAAGATTCCGGGATCCATGATGACCAGCGGTTTGATCCGGCTCGGTTCGGAGTTTACCTTGGTGCCGGTGAAGGCCAGCAGGACTTCATGCAGTTTATGAATCTGGTGGCCGGTTCCTTCAAGGATGGCGAAGCTGACCTGCAGAACTTCACGAATGAATTTATCAAGAGCATGAATCCTCGGTTTGAGCTGGAGCTGGAACCGAACATGCCGGCCGCTCATCTTTCCAGTATCTTTAATGCTCAGGGCCCCAATCTGAACTGCCTCACCGCCTGTGCGGCTTCCAGCCAGGCGATCGGAGAAGCCACAGAGATCATCCGTCGTGGTGATGCCGACCTGATGCTGTCCGGTGGTGCTCACAGCATGATTCATCCGTTCGGCGTGACAGGCTTCAATCTTCTGACAGCGTTGTCGGAGCGAAACAGTTCTCCTCAGACCGCTTCGCGTCCGTTTGACCTGAATCGAGACGGCTTTGTGCTCGGCGAAGGCGCCGGCATGCTGATGCTGGAAGAACTTGAGCACGCTCGAAAACGCGGTGCAAAAATCTATGGCGAGATTCGCGGCTACGGCTCAACAGCCGACGCATTCCGAATCACGGACATTCATCCGGAAGGTCGCGGGGCGATCAGTTGTATCAAGATGGCTCTGCGTGATGCGGAAATGAATCCCGAAGAAATTGGCTACGTGAATGCTCACGGTACCAGCACCAAGGTGAATGACCAGGTGGAAACTGCGGCCATCAAAGGCGGGCTGGGCGAACATGCCTGGAAGACTCCCGTTTCCAGCATCAAGAGCATGATGGGGCATCTGATTGCAGCGGCCGGGGCGGTTGAAGCAATCACATGTCTTCTGGCGATCCGCGATGGAGTGTTGCCGCCGACAATCAATTACGAAACCCCGGACCCCGACTGCGATCTGGACTGTATTCCCAATCAGGCACGCCAGACCCGCATCAAAGCTGCGCTTTCCAATAGCTTCGGTTTTGGCGGCCAGAACGTCGCTTTGATCATTTCCGAGTTCCAGGGCTGATCATCGGCCAAAAGTATGAGCGATCCCTCGTTGTCCGGTCTATGCTGTCAGTGTAGTCGGGCGTCTCACGCAATTGCGGAGTTAAAGCGGTGGTGGTGATCCTGGTTTTTGCGGCGATCGTGGCAATGCTGCTCCTCACGGAGTGGAGCTTTCGCCGCTTCGTTTCTCCAAAGATCCGTGACATCTTCGAAAATGTGCCGCCGTTCAATGTCATTCCGGAACCCCGGAATCCGGACGCTCAACGCATCGAATTCAGGACCTCGGACGGGATTCTGCTGCGAGGCAGCCTGCTTAATTCGGACGTTGACAACCCGCCTGCGCTTGTGCTCTTTCTGCCCGAACTGCATGGCAGCCACTGGACGGCTCGCCGATACTGTGATGCGCTATTGAAACAGCGTTACATGGTTCTGTCATTCGACTTTCGCAATCAGGGTGAAAGCGAATCGATGGACGGCTATTTGCCCATCCACTGGATGACCGAATATGAAATGACGGACGTCGCAACCGCTCTGGAGTTTGTCGAGTCGAATCAAAAGCTTGACAGCTTGCCCCTGGTAGTCTTTGGGGTCAGCCGCGGTGGAGTCGCCGCGCTGTTGACCGGGTGCAGGTATCCTCGCATTCAAGCCGTTATCGCGGACAGCGCTTTCGGCACGATGGCAATGATTCGCTTCTTTGTGGATCGCTTTGTGCAACACGTGATCCCCGAATGGCTGTTCGCTCTGCTTCCGAACTGGCACATCAGAATCACACTGAAACAGGCCGTTCAACTCAGCGAATCAGGGCGAAAGTGCCGGTATGCTCACCTTGAAGATGAAGTCAAAGGCCTGGAATCAGCCAATGTGCTGCTGATCTCGGGGGCTCGGGATTCTTATGTGACTCCGGTGATCGCAGGTAAACTACACGAAGTCGTCGGAAAACAGGCTGAACTGTGGCTGGCCCCCGGCGCGAAACACAATATGTCTCGCGCCGTTCAGACAGAAGAATACGACCGCCGTATCGTGGCCCATTTTGAGCGATGCCTGAATCAGCCGGTGACCAAGTCAGCTCCTGCGGATTCTCGTGTTGCCGATCACCACCAGATCAGCGCGGCCGTTGTTTCCGAAGCGACATAATTTTTAAAACGGCCACTGACCGTCTTTGAACTCTCCGGTCACAAGTTCTTCCGGCTTCACGACAATGTGAGTCAGTCTCTGTCGCTTCCATGTGTAAGTGATGTGGACGTGGCCGTCGCTCTTCTGAATCACTGCCGGATAAGAGAACTCCGCTTTCGCTTCATTATCCAGCAACAACACGGGCTTCCAGTTGAACCCATCGGCACTGATTGCGACGTTCATCAAAGCGCGGGCACGCGGTGAACCTGAGTTTCGATGCGTATGATTGTAAACCAGCAGGTGTCGACCATCGGCCAGCGTCACTCCGTCAATACCGCTGTTCGGATTTGGAAGATCAATCGGTGTCAGTTCTGACCATGTTTTTCCATCGTCTTTACTGACAGTCGAGAGGATATTGCCTTCACCATTCTTATTGCGGCAGAGAGCCTGAATGGCGCCGTCGGGATGCCGCAATAATGTCGGCTGAATTGCACCGACAGTTTTTCCGTCATGAATGGCCGGAGTTCGCTGCCAGGTCTTGCCCTGATCAGACGTCAGCTCGAAGTGAACTCGCCAGCCGTCATATTCCGTGCTGCTTCCACACAGCAACGCACCGTTTTTCAGAAGAATGGGCTTATTGCGGACGGGACCATCAATATGCTCGGGGAGTCGCTCGGCGATCGACCATGTTTTGCCATGATCCAGCGACTGAGCCTTCATGCCCCACCAGGTATCCGGCGTTGGCCCGCACTTCCAGAACAGCATTAATGGACCGTTGGCATACTGATACAAAACCGGATTCCAGGTCGGATGGCGATGAGGTTTCCCGTCCACGCCCAGATATTGAACGCCATCAGCCACTTCGACCGGGGTTGTCCATTTGCCGTTCTCCTGTCGTGAGACCCAGATGCCAACATCCGGATGCTTCTCTTCGGTGCCACCAAACCAGGCGGCCACAAGACCGACGGGAGTTTCTTCAATTGTCGATGCGTGACACTCCGGAAACGGCGCATCGTTGTAAATGAATTCTCGCAACACGATCCCGGGCTGTTCGGCCGCTGCAAGAAAACTGGTTTGCAACAGAAAGGCCAGAACGGCGATTCGAACTGGCACGAAAAACAGACTTAAGCGACGGCCGGACATGTGTCGTTCCCCGGTGAGTAATGCGGCTAAAATGATCAGGAGCGTCTCAGTATACGATACACCTGCAAAAAGTGCAGGTCTCGGAGGCGTGTCAGAATAACGCGACAGGACTCTTCACCATGAATCCAGGGCGATTCATCAAGTGTAGAAAGATCATCGTCGAGCGTTCTTAGTGATCAGCACCGTCCAGTCGATATCGTGGACCGTTCTGCATCGCGCTGTCGTGGATGACCAGGCGATCGCGGCCTGTAAGAACAGGGGGATCCATTGTTTGTCCATAGATGCACGCAGATGCACGCAGATTAATTGCATAGGCCGGTAGCGGTGTGGCGTGAGCCCATCGAGGGACTTGCCTGGAGACTGACTCGCAGATTGATCTGAATTGATCCCGGGGGAGTCTTTGTTTCGTAAATGAAACAGGCCGGAGGAAGCGTTACTTGATGACGACGCGGCAACTCTATTCTCTGGCTGCAGGAAATGGATTGTGCAGCCCCTGGGAAATGGGGATCGAAAAAAAACGAAAAAAAAGGTTCGAACCTGTCCATTGATGCATGAAAAAGATTTCAGTGCCACCAACTGTTGAAAGTATCCAACAGTCACCGACCAAACTCTGTCATCAGGATGAGTCATGTAAAAAAAGTTCCCGCAGCCTTCTATCGATCTTTGACGATGGCGCAAGGGTCCATTTTTGACACCGGAGTACTCAATGGAACGGGAAATGCGACGTCGACAGTATGTCCAGCGTGATGAGGGAGGTCTCTGACTCCGCAGACGCCTTCTTGCTCTTCGACCCCTTTGCAGTAAATCGGAAATAAAATGAACCAACGCATCATTGATGCGCCGAACACGACGCTGTCGCCACTTGTGGACAGACCGAAACAGTCACTGCGTCGGTCGCCGTTTCCGCGTGATCGTGAGCTCGCGCGAAAAGAACAACAAGGTTTATCTGCCGCCGTTACAACTTCAGCGTCGGGAGCTGTTCCGAAAGTCCAGCATGTTCCTGTGCTGGATGCATGGCGCGGAGCAGCGCTTGTGTTATTGTTCATCGGACATTTCTTTCCGATTTATCGATGGGACTGCGGAGCTTTGGGTGTTGAGCTCTTTTTTGTTCTGAGCGGTTTCCTGATGGGTCAAATCCTGTTTGTCAGGAAGACGCCACTGAAGACATTCTACCAGCGGCGCATCTCCCGAATTCTGCCGGCGGCGTATGTCTTTCTGTGCGCGATGCTGGGCTGGCAGTTGCTTGTCACGCGAGATCTGGAAGCTCCGCTGTCGTCGATCTCCGCCTGCTTTCTTTTTTATGTCAACTACCTTGTGGCCTTTAACCCGCAGCTTGAGCTGGGACTGCCTGTCGGCCATTTCTGGTCATTGTGTGTGGAAGAACACTGCTACATCTATCTTTCACTGCTCAGCGTTTTCCATCGAAAACTTGGCATTCGACCTCTCTGGCTGATCGGCGGTTCTATCCTGTTATGCTTTATGTCTGCTGCTTTGGTTGGCCGTGAAACGAACTGGGATTACTTTCAGGTTTATTGGCGGAGTGATTGTCGATCCGCCTCAATTCTGATGGGGGCCGCAGCCGCCTGTCTGGCGTCTCTTGAAGTCGGTGGCCGAAAGTCTTACATGGGAGTTCCCACAATCGGATGGGGCTTGTTGGCAATCTGCTGGGCCATTTATTTCCGACTGCAATCCATGCCGGAGTTCACAAAATACTCCGCCGGGTCCGCTTTGCTTGCTGCAGGGTTGTTGTTGATTGTTCAGCATGCGAAAGGGAAATTCTGGCCCTTCCCGCCGCTGATCTGGATCGGTACCGCTTCGTTTTCGCTCTATCTGTGGCAGCAACCATTCTACATTGCTGTACACAAGGGGCAGATGAATGCTGCCCATGCCGTCGTTGGCTCAATCATTGCCGGACTGGCTTCCTATTTCCTGATCGAAAAGCCCACGCGGAAATGGATCAATCAACGGTGGCAGTTAGAGACCCTGTCGTGTCAGGCAATCTTCCATCGAGCGGCGAGATGATTAAGCCGCTGGATTAAAGTTCTTCGCCGCCAGAGACATTAATGATTTCGCCGGTGATGAAATTCGCATCCAGCAGGAAGTTGATCGAATTGACCAATTCCTGAGGCGACCCGGTTCGGCGGAGAGGAATCGAAGAGATAGCTCGCTGTTCGTGCCAGTTGCGGCGATCTTCGGGAGGCAGGATGGCTCCTGGAGCGATCCCGTTGACCTGAATCAACGGGGCAAGCTGTAATGCGAGCGACCTCGTGACACTGCTTAACGCAGCTTTGGTTGCAGTGTAAACGAAGTGATCAGCTCCGGGGCGTTGCGCACGCCAGTCGAGAATATTGATAATGTGCCCGCGCTGACCTTCGCCGAGCTGGCGAATGAATTGCTGCGCAAGAAAGATCGGGGCCAGTAAATTCACCGACAGATGCACGTTACAGTGATAAAGGTCGACCCACGGGAGTGCTCGATCCTGAAACACGGCTGCACTATTGATCAGCGTTGTCACTTCACCCAACTCAGCGGCCGCGTCGAAGATCGTCGCTGCGGCCGCTCGCGGATCTCGCAGGTCGGCACCCACAGCGACGGCCGTACCGCCGGCTGCCTTGATACGGTTCATCAGCACTTTGGCTTCAACGGCAGAGGTCCCATGATGAATCACGACCGCGAGACCTCGTTCAGCCATCGCCAAAGCAATCTCGCGACCGACTCGGCGAGCTGCCCCGGTCACCACAGCAACCTGCTTATCTGACGGCTTGCGAACTCGAGGCGTCGGGCGGGGTGCTTCAGAAAGGCTCGCCTCGATCGTTGGAATGCCCCCGCTGAGCAGAGCATCATTCAGATCCGGCAACGGCACACTCTCGGCCTGCGGAAGATCATCTTCGAAAGGCTCGTGTTCAGTGAACTCTGGATCGTGAGGCATCGTCATCGAATTGGCTTCAGTCCTGACGTCTGCTGTCTTCGCGAAGGGAACACTTCAGAAATATTCTGTGCGTGGCAACCAGTGAGGTGTTCCTTGTTGAAGGTCTCCCGCGAACAGCGGGCCTCAATTTACGCCGTGCACAAAACAACACAACCCGGCTGGGTCGCAGCCGGGCGTGTGAGTCCTGTGATGATCACCGGAATTCAGCAGGTGCCTGGCAGCTTAGTTTTCGCCGCTGAGGCTTCGATAGAGTCTGCGAAGAGCTTCACTTTCAATCTGACGAACTCGTTCCCGAGTCAGTCCGAGTGATTCGCCGATTTCCTTCAGCGTCTGAGGCTCACTGTCATCCAGACCAAATCGCATCC
>JBIIIF010000309.1:0-7833 GCA_044235005.1 Planctomycetaceae bacterium
CACAGTCACAGTCACAGTCACAGTCACAGTCACAGTCACAGTCACAGTCACAGTCACAGTCACAGTCACAGTCACAGTCACAGTCACAGTCACAGTCACAGTCACAGTCACAGTCACAGTCACAGTCGCAGTCGCAGCACTCAGTCGTTGGGCGAGCTGATTCTCGTCGATCAGGACAAGGGGCAGGTTCGGAATCGATTGCTCACGATCTTCCGATCACGATTGTTCCGGATGGCTATGAACGTCAGGAGCTGGCTCGCCTGCCAGTGGCTTCCTCGCGACTTGATCTGAGCGACCTCGAGATTCTTTCGCATCTCGGGATTCGCACTCTGGGGCAGTTGTTAAGTCTTCCACGCGAAGATCTGCCGTCACGATTTTCGGAGTCGGGTGTTCTGCGAGTTCAACAGCTTTCAGGTGCCGTTGATGAGCCCATTGTGCCGATCCCCGAAGCCAATCCGATTACGGCGTTGTGGAGTTCAGATGATCCAGCGCTGGGGCTCAATGATATTCGTTTTGTCCTGCAGATTCTGACGGGGCAGATTGCCGAACAATTGGTACGTCGACGAGTCGCCTGCAGCAGTGTGAGCTGTCACTTTCGGTTTCCTGATCGAACTCAGATGGAGGTTACGGCTGGCGTTGTGAAGCCGACGCAGTCTGCGGAATTGCTGCATGAGGTTTTATGCCTTCGCGTGGAGACTCAGGCGACATTGTCAGCGATGGAGTCGTCAGCGATGGGGGCGTCTGCGATGGAAGTGAAGAAGGCTGCGGCTATGACGAGTGCAGTTCTGGATTCGATGCCCGCAGGTACTTCTCATGAGAAAGAAGCGCATCCTGAACGTACCATGGAGTTCCTGCTGTCTCAGCCGTTTCATGCTGTCAGAATGAATGTCGTTGTCACTTCGTTGCCCGTTGCTCGTCAGAAGGATCTCTTTAGTCCTGAAGAACACGTTGTGCCTCAGGAAGAATTGGCTGCGCTGATTTCACGGCTCAGCGGACGACTGGGGACCGATGCGGTGCGAACTCTGCGCACACAGCCTGATCCTCGGCCGGAGTTCGAGGTTGTCTCGGAATCGGTTCTTGGCAACGATCCGGCGTTGATCCGTCAGGCGGTGCTTGATGAGAAGCTCGGAAAGCTTACCGAGCCACTTCAGGCGTCTGACCTTCTGGTTGGTGAACAGAGCATTGGGCTCCGGATTGTTTCGCGTCCACTGCGATTGCTGCCGGTTCCAATTCCGATTTCGACGGGCGAGAGACGCAGGAATTTTCCGATACAGTTGTTGGTCGCAGGTCGAACGTTTCAGCTCCGTCAGTTTTCTGCCCCAGAGCGAATTCAGACGGCGTGGTGGACCGATGATCCTTGTCACCGCGACTATTATCAGGTGACAACTCACTCTGGTTCGCGAATGTGGTTGTACCGGGACCTGCACACAAGCCAATGGTTTCTGCACGGATTTTTTGATTGAACGACATACGGGCTGCGGCCGTGTCGGTCGGCCACGGGATCAGCGAGGCTTCAAGGATTTTCGCCGGAGGATAATCGGCGTACGCAGTGTGGCGAAATTCTTCTACACTTCAGTTGAGGTTGTTTGGTACCTGTGTCAACACACGCCCGGAATTCAATGAGGAGCTCAGGTGAGAGCTGTTGTTTTTGATCAGAGTCTGCGATTCGAAGCGAATGCCGAGTTGCGTGCCGCGAAGTCGGGTGAAATTCTTGTCGATGTGACGAAAGCCGGGATCTGTGAAACGGATCTGCAGCTTTGTCAGGGGTACATGGGATTCCGCGGAATTCTGGGGCATGAGTTTGTCGGGATTGCTCGCAGTGGCAGGTTTGCCGGGCAGCGCGTGGTCGGTGAGATCAATTGCTCTTGTGGCATATGCACTCTGTGTCAACAACGCCTGGGCAATCATTGTCCTGTTCGAACTGTCGTCGGGATCGTGGCTCACGATGGAGCTTTTGCTGACAGTGTTTTGATTCCGGAAGTCAACCTGCATCGTGTGCCTGATCAAATCTCGGATGAAACGGCTGTTTTTGTGGAACCGGTGGCGGCGGCTTGTCGAATTCCGGAGCAGTTACCTTTGAGCGGCAATGAGCGAGTGACTGTTCTGGGCGATGGTCGACTGGGCAATCTATGTGCTCAGGTTTTGAAACATCATGGTTGCCGAGTCCGTGTTGTCGGCAAGCATGATTTCAAGTTAAAGATTCTTGCAGACCTTGGTATCGAAGCTTTGAAGCTGGAACAACTGACGCTGGATCGTACCAGTGATATTGTGGTTGATTGCACGGGCTCACCGACAGGCCTGGAGACTGCTCTTCGACTTGTTCGACCATGTGGTACGATCGTATTGAAGACAACCGTTGCGGCGGATCAGAAGATTCATATGGCCCCGTTTGTGATCGACGAGATTACTCTGCTGGGGTCTCGCTGCGGGCCGTTCGATAAGGCTCTGGATTTGCTGACACAGGGAGCCGTCGAAGTGGCTCCCCTGCTCTCTGCAAGGTATCCACTTGAAGATGCGGAGAAGGCATTCTCGCACGCGATCAGGAAAGATTCGCTGAAAGTTCTGTTTGAGGTTCGGTAGTGCGGCATCAAAATCCTGGCAGGCACTCTGGCCGAGTCCTCGTCTTCCGTTTTTCGTTTGGCCAGCGGGATCCGGTCCCGATTTTGTGATCGCAGCTCTTTGAAGATTCGCTGTTCATGATGGAAACGTGAATGCCGGCCAATAATCGTTTTGCTCATCAGAATTATCCCACACATCCGGTGCTCTCACCGCGACTTATTACACTGCGCAGTATTGAGCCGGTGGCAGGGGCGGCGGCTGAACTGCATACGCGAGTCCGGATTGGTCGAGTCATTGTGGTGCATGGGACGTTCGTGGGGAATGATCCCTTTGCGGTGGCGGAGACGTTGAAATCGCTTGGCAGTGGTGTGCCGCTGATTGGCGAGCAGTTGGAGAAGATGGCCGAGATCATTCAGGAGAATACTCAGGCCGCCACGAACTCCGTCATTCAGGATATGGGGACCTATACTGAGACCTTTCGCGACCAGTTTCAGACGCTTGTCGGAGATGACCCGGTTGTGGAACTGCTGAATCCGACATGGTCCAGCCAGAATCATCATTTTGCTCGTGCGGACCTTGCGGTGCGATTAATTCATCAGATGCTGGTTCGACCGCCCATGCCTGACCAGCGAATCCTGCTCTGGGGACATTCGCATGCAGGCAATGCGTTTGCGTTGCTGACCAATCTGCTGGCCAATGAACGCAACTCGGTAGACCAATTCTTTGCCGCTGTGGGAGAACAGCCTGAGCCGCAATGGAAAGCTGTCCAGAATGCGCTGCGAAGTGTCGAAGGGCCGCATCCTCTGGCGCAGAGTCTCGTGATTGCGGCTTTCGGAACTCCCGTCAGATATGGCTGGGACGTCCATGGCTGTGCTCGGTTGATTCATGTGCTCCATCATCGGCCTCACGATCCGGCGACGCCATTTTTGACGAGGCCCCTCTTTCCGCCGCAGGCGCCTCCCGATGTCGTGAGTGCAACATGGGGTGACTGGATTCAGGCTTTCGCTGTGGCGGGGACAGATGTTGTTTCAGCGTCGACAATGGACGAAAACAGCCGGCTCACCAATCTGCTGGAAAGAAATCTTGCGGAGCCGGTACACGAACTCGACACTCGATTTCTTCCCACCGCCCGTTTGCGAAATACATGTTACCGCTGGAAACAGGGAACTCGCTGTCATACTGACGGACTCAATCTGCTGCTCAGTTATCATCCCAGTGGAGAATCCGTCCTTGGGTTGCCATTGGAGTCAACTGTTTTTGGGCACGGGGTCGCGACGACCATCAAGTGGTTGCCTGCCCATCTCAGACTTGTTCTGGATTCGCTCCAGTAAGTAAAAGTCCGAAGCGACGCAGGCCTGTAAGACAGGCACGCTGGCTGGGAGGGCCGTGGCTTACCGGGGGGCGCGCCAGAGGGCTTTGCTGTCTGAGATCAGGCGATCAGCAGCGGCTGGTCCCCAGGTTCCGGCCGGATAAAACTCAGGAGCCGAAGAACTGCCTTCCCATGCTTCCAGAATTGGCGTCACAAATCGCCATGCTGCTTCCAGTTCATCGCTGCGAGTGAACAGCGTTGAGTCGCCTCGCATGACATCCAGCAACAGTCGTTCATAAGCTTCCGGCAATTGCGCGTCGAAGTGTTCGTCGTAGGCGAAATCCATTGACACGGGCTGAACCTGATAATTCATGCCCGGTCGCTTCGTGGAGAATCTCAGCGAGATCGCTTCCTGCGGTTGAATGCGAAGAATCAACTGATTGGGACGAGTTTCGACAAGATCACACAGATCGCCATCACATTCGACGGTTGAAAACAAATTCAGTGGCGGATTTTTGAACTGAATGGCCACTTCCGTCAGTTGCTTCGGCAGTCGCTTTCCGGTCCGCAAATAAAATGGAACACCGGCCCACCGCCAGTTATCGAGTGCCACTCGCATCGCGACATAAGTTTCTCGATTGGACGTCGGGCTGACTCGCTGCTCTTCCCTGTAGGCCAATGCGGGCTGGCGATTCACAAGCCCGGCGGAGTATTGGCCGCGAATGGCCCAGTTGCCGATCGGACCGCTGGTCCCGGGCCGCAGAGCCTGAAGAACCTTCATCTTTTCGTCGCGAATTTCGCGGGCCTGAAACAACGATGGAGGATCCATCGCAATCAGACACAAGAGCTGCAGCACGTGATTCTGCAAAACATCTCGCATCGCGCCTGACGTGTCGTAGTAACCTCCGCGAGCACCTTCCATGCCCTGCGATTCCGCGACCGTAATCTGGATATGCTCGACGTGATTTCGATTCAGGAGCGGTTCGAAGATCGCATTGCCGAATCGGAACAAGAGAATGTTCTGGACGGTCTCCTTGCCCAGATAATGGTCGATTCGGTAAATCTGGCTTTCCTGCAGACGGCGAGCCAACTGGACGGTGAGTTCCTGAGCCGATTTCAGGTCGCGGCCGAAGGGTTTTTCCACGACGACTCGCAGACGCGAATCCTCCTCGCGCGGAGGAATCATGCCGGCTTCATGCAATCCCTCCACGGCTGGTGCGAACAGATCAGGAGTCGTCGCCATATAAACAACGCGGGTGGAATGTCCGCTGCCGCCCAATGAGGCTTCAATTTCGGACGTTGATTGATTCAGCCCGGCGTATTCGGCACTGTTGCTGATATCGAGCTGCTGGTAGAAAAGCTGCTTCGCAAAGATTTCCCAGGCCGCATCATCGAATTTCTCGGCACCCACGCGAGCCCGCACGGTTTCCTTCATCTCTGTTCGGAACTCGTCGTGGCTTTTCGGGCGGCGAGCGACTCCGATGATCGGACATTTCTCGGACAGGTACTGCTGCTGTGACAGGCGAAACAAGGCCGGAATCAACTTGCGCGACGTCAGGTCTCCGGAAGCTCCAAAGATCAGGATCGTCGTGTCATTTACAGTGGCCATGAATCAAGTCCTTCCGTATTTCCGTCTACCGTCAATTACTCTTGAATCCGTTCTCATCGTCATTTGCGACGCGACGATTGTTGGCTGATCACGAACACACAATTCGTTTCAGAAGTTCCGGTGTCACCTGCTGGAGGTCATCCATCACACGCTCATGGGCGCGATTGAGGTCATCCCATTTGTGACCGCGAGAAACAATTCCAAGGCATTTTGCGCCAGCCGCCAGCGCGGCCTCAATGCCAGGTGGAGCATCTTCCAGAACAATACAGCGGGAAGGATCGATCCCCATTCCCTGAGCGCCTTTGAGAAACACGTCCGGATGCGGCTTTCCCTTCACGACATCGCGGCCGGTGATGATCGTGCGAATGATGTCTTTGGCTTCGAGTTTCTCCACGGCCAGTTCCACGTTTCTCGGGGGACCGCTGGAGCCAATCGCCATCGGAATGTTCAACGCATGAAGAGCTTTGATCAGTTCTCTGGCCCCCGGCATGTGAGGGAAATCATTCCCGACGAGTTCCCGATAGAGGATTTCTTTTTCCTCATCGAACGCGGCGATTTCGGCGTCGCCTGGTGGATTAGGCCAGGTATCACGAATCACTTCTCGGCTGGTACGACCAAACCCGGCCGCAAACTGAGTTTCCGTGCATTCCCGGCCATGACGCTGGCAGCAAACCTGCCATGTCTTCAAATGGGCTCCGTAGGAGTCAATCAAAACACCATCGACGTCAAAAATTACGCCAAATTCTGGCTGCGGCATGAGTCCAACACAGTTTCTTGGAGAGAAAACAAGTTCGTCAAAACTGTGGGAAGTCTAATGACTTCAGACGGCACGTCGAGGGCAGCGAAACTGGCTGAAACAACGGCTTAGGGCGATGGTCGACCTGGAGGTCTTGCCGGGGCTGGACAGCAGTCGACAGGACAGACGTCGTGATTCGCCGGGAACTGACCGGTGCATTCTTTTTCGCAGCCACTCAGGCGTTCCTGAATCAGCTTGCGAATCATGCCGATGAATCCAGGATGTGAGCCGGGAGTGCCTGCTCGATGCATCGTCATCCCGAGTTCATCACAGGTATGCTTTGCGGCATCGTCAAGATCGTACAACACTTCCATGTGGTCGGACAGGAATCCGACCGGTGAGATCACAACAGAAGTATCACCACGATCTTTAAGTTCCTGAAGGTAATCCAGAATATCGGGTTCCAGCCATGGGTCTTCAGGACGTCCGCTGCGACTCTGGTAGACCAAACGCCATTGCGACGGCGGCAAATGGAGCGACTCGGCGACCAGTCGACAGGATTCGTGAAGCTGTTTTTCATAGTCGGAAGTGCGAGCCATGCTCATGGGAATACTGTGAGCCGTAAAAGCGATTTGAACCTTGCTCCGCTCGGACTCAGGAAACTTCTGCAGCGCCAGTCCAACTTGTTCGCTCAGCACATGAATAAAATCCGGGTGGTTGTAGAAGACTCGCAACTTATCAACCTGCAGTCCCGACACTTCGGGTTGCTGCAACGCGGCCGCAATGTTTTCTCGGTACTGCCGACATCCGGAATAACAACTGAACCCCGAAGTCACGTACGTGATCGCTCGCTGCACTCCATCGCGTTTCATCTGGACGATCGTGTCTTTCAGAAAAGGTTCCCAGTTCCGGTTTCCCCAATAGATGGGCAGGGAAATCTGGTGAGCATCCAATTCGGCTCGCAGCAGTTCAATCAGATCTCGACATTGCTGATTGATCGGGCTGACACCACCGAAGTGGTAATAGTGCTCCGCAACCTCAAGTAGTCGTTCGCGCGGGACCGGTTTTCCACGGAGCACATTTTCCAGGAACGGAATAACGTCGTCCGGCTTTTCGGGGCCACCGAAGGAAAGAACCAGAATTGCATCATACGGAGTTGTTGGCTGGGTCACTGAATCTCTCTGAATCTCTGGCAAAGTTGAACACTGAGTGCTGGCAGATCACTTTCGATTGCCACTGAAAATAAGGGGTGACGCAGGCCGCAGATGCTGGTCCAAACAAACCCCGAGGCTCAGACCGCTGCACGGCAACAGAATAAACCGTTAAACCAGCAAATTGACAGAATACCCGGTTAATTTGGAATTCGTCAAAGGTCAACAGTGGTGTTTACTTTTGGTCAGCCGCTGGTTTCGCGGGCGCCTCAAGATTATCGAAGTAGTTTTTGATGCCGTCGACATAGCCCGGTGGGATCTGTTCGTTTTCGATCGCCGCCTGAACACCGGCCTTGATTTCGGTGACGGTGCTTTCGTACTTCTTCAGCTCTTCCGGATCAAAGTCTTTTTCTGAGGCGGCTTCTTTGGTTTTGATGGACAACAAAACCTTCCCGGCCTGAATCTGAGT
>JBIIIF010000075.1:0-25811 GCA_044235005.1 Planctomycetaceae bacterium
CCTTCAGCCGAATCAATACGTACCGGGCTCGAAGCCTTTGAGTGAGTTTGAGAAAGAAAAATGCATCGACCCGAGCGGGCCGATCGGGATGACGGTCGAAACCCTGTTTCCTCGACTCATCAAAAGCGGCCTCGAAATGAAAGCTGACGGTTTGGCGTTCAGTGACCAAACTCAGGTATTTTCTGCGGTTAAGGAGTCGCTTTACGTTGACCCGTGGTGCCACTTTAACGAGGAGGGGAATCGATTACTTTGCGAAGCCCTCGTGCCGGAAATTCTGCTACTTCTGGATCAGCAAAAACCCGGCCCTGATGCATTGCGTTGAAAAAGGGCGTTAGAAAATTCAGAGGCGGCACTGAAACGCTGAGAATATGAAGCTTCGGAGAGTTTTCGACAGGCCATTCCACGGCCTTCAGATGCAGAACGGTGAACTTTTCGGTTCGGGCAGGCTCTTCCAGTTTGTGTGATTCGGGTGAATCTGCCCAAAATCAGGATCGAATGCGGACCGGCAGAAACATACACTACGACTCCTGAAACGCACCGTTCTGCGTGTTATGCACGCGGGAGCAACGTCCGAAGAATGGTGGACGGCGTTTGAGACGTTCGAAAGTCGTCGTACTTCCGTTGCGGAAATCACGACATCCGACGGGAAAAGTCGGGTTCTTTGTCCAATTGAACACTAAGAAGTAAGGGTCACGACGTTGGCTACTGTCGAAAAAGCTACGCAGACAATCAACGGCGCTCAGATTTTGATCGAGATGCTGGTCCGGCTGGGTACGGACACGATTTACGCTTATCCCGGTGGATGCAGCATGCCGCTGCATCAGGCTCTGCGTGAGCAGCGGGATCGAATTCGCACCATTCTTCCTCGTCATGAGCAGGGCGGTTGCTTCGCGGCTCAGGGGATCGCTCGCTCAACGGGCCAGGTTGGGGTGTGTATGGCAACCAGCGGTCCGGGAGCCACCAACCTGGTCACCGGGATTGCTGATGCCAAGCTGGACAGTATTCCGCTGATTGCAATTACCGGCCAGGTTCCTCAGGCGGTCATTGGCAGCGACGCGTTTCAGGAAACGCCGATGGTCGAAGTTTGTCGAGCCATCACTAAGCATCACTACATGATCACGGACGTTCGTGACGTGGCTCGGATCGTGAAAGAAGCGTTTCACATTGCTTCCACAGGACGCCCGGGCCCCGTTCTGATCGACGTTCCGAAAGACGTTCAGCTTGATTCAATTCCGCTGAGCGACGTTGACTTCGATCCTCCGATGAATCTTCCAGGGTACCGTCCGGAAGTTCGCGCGATTGCTCCGGAACAGGTTCGACAGGTGATCGCTGCCATTCGCCGATCGAAGCGTCCTGTGCTTTACGTGGGCGGTGGTTGCATTCAGAGCGAAGCCTCCGAAGAACTGACGAAGTTTGCAGTTCGAACGGGCATCCCGGTTGCAATGACCGTGATGGGGCTTGGGGTTTTCCCGGCAACTCACCCACAGTCGCTGCACATGCTGGGGATGCACGGTACTGTTTACGCCAACTATGCGGTTGACCAGTCTGACCTCTTGCTGGCGTTTGGCGTTCGCTTCGATGACCGAGTGACTGGAAAACTGGAAGAGTTCGCCAAGCACGGCAAGATCGTGCATATTGATATCGACCCTTCAGAAATCCACAAAAACAAAGAAGCTCACATCCCAATTCATGCGGATGTTAAAGAAGCTCTCGTGGCCCTGAATGCCGCTCTGACTCAGGAAGACATTCCGGATCTGACCGAGTGGACTCACCAGATTGCTGGCTGGAAAGCCAAGTTCCCTCTGGGCTATGCCGATGCTGGTGACGCAATTCTGCAGCAATATGCGATTGACGAGCTTTGGCGTCAGTCTCACACCATGGACACTTACATCACAGTCGGTGTGGGTCAGCATCAGATGTGGGCCGCTCAGTTCTATAAGTTTGATAAGCCTCGTCGTTGGCTGAGCAGTTCTGGTCTCGGAACAATGGGCTTCGGCCTGCCAGCAGCGATGGGTGTTCAGACCGCTTTTCCAAACGCAATCGTTGTTGACATCGACGGCGATGGTTCGTTCCAGATGAACATTCAGGAACTGGCCACCCTGCATTGTGAAAAACTGCCGGTCAAGATTCTGTTGCTCAACAACCAGCATCTGGGGATGGTTGTGCAGTGGGAAGATCGGTTTATGTCGGGTCGCCGTGCGAACACGTATTTGGGACCGATTGATCATCCGGAAGCACTGGGTGAAGGCGACGGTTCAATGCCTGACGAAACGTTTCCAAATTTTGTGGCGATTGCCAAAGGTTACGGAGTTCAGGCGAAGCAGGTTCGCAGCAAGGCAGAGTACCCAAAAGCTCTCGCGGAAATGCTGGCCAGCAAAGAGCCATACCTGTTGGATGTGATTTGTCCTTATCAGGAACACGTTCTGCCAATGATTCCAAGCGGCCGAACCGTTCGAGATATCATTATTGAGTGATCTGGCCGGTCATTCCTGACACACACTAAAGCACTGTTCTGATCCCGAACAGTGCTTTTTTTGCGCGGAGTACAAGCTTTGTCGAGGATCGAATTCGCTGGAGGTCTTGAGATTCACCCTCGCACCCGTTGCGTAAGCTCACGTTGGCTGTGGTAGAGAGGATTTGAACCGCGAATGGACACGAATGGACGCGAATAAATCGCATAAGGAACGGGACGTTGTGCGCGGAGATCGCATGACCGCCGTCGTTGGTTGCAACTCCCGCAAACCTGCAGCTATTCGCGTCCATTCGCGGTTTAAAAATCCGGCGACTCGGCTAGCGTCTCAGGCTCTGAAAGATTTCGAGATCGCGATCAGGAATCCGTTGGGACCACCGTCGTATGATCCCCGACGTCGTGCTGGTCCACGGGAAAGTTTGCGAACTGCAGGGTGGAGTTACGATCGAACCATTCTCGAATCACCGGCGTGGCTTCTACGCTGTAGGATGGTTTGACCATGAAGGTCTTGCCGTCGGTGATCTCCCGGATCTCCCCGTCGTCGATGATCATCGTGCCGCGGCTGAACACATAACGCGGAAATCGAAACATCGCTTCCAGGTCCGCCTGGCAATTATACACTGTGACATCCGCGTCAGCCCCGGGGCCGAGATGTCCCTTGTTCTGCAGCCCCAGCATTCGAGCCGGAGATGCTCGAGTAATGATGGCGATTTCGTAGAGGGTGTATTCGCGAGTCAGTTCCGCCAGCGTACAGTGCTGTCGCATCTTTTGCGGCAGCCGCTTCATAAACTCTTCGCGGCGCGATCGCTCCATCAGCAGAGCGATGATTTCGGGGTAGGCCAGAAAAGATCCCCCGTTGGGATGATCGGTGCTCATGGCGATCCGCCACGGATCATTCACCAGCAGGTACCATTCGAGCCCAATCGCCCACTGCAGAGAATGCACAAAACTACTGTCGCGGTAAGTGATCGGAACGATGCCACAGCCACCTTCCAGTTCTACGTCTCCGCTGAACCATTTCCCGCCTGTGACTTTATGGAGATAGTGCCCCAGAGGTCCGTCGCCCGTCATGGACGTTGTTTCGCCGAACATGACCTGACCCACGTCGACGGTCAGCAACGGATGGCTGTTCACATGCTCGGCCAGTGCGGGAACCTGCGAACAGAACGTCGACTGATCATCAAGACTGCCGCCATAACTGTGAAACTGAATATGTGTCAGATGAGCTCGTGAGCCATCGAGTGACTTCATCGTTTCCAGCGTTGTCGTCCAGTTCCCCGGGATCCCCAGATGATTGCAATGGATATGGACGGAATGAGGAATTCTGAGGCGATCCGCGGATCGAGCCAGCTCGGTCAGAATTTGTCGTGGAGTCACATTGTGATGAGAAACAACTTCATCCAGACCGCAATAGCCGTCGCCGCCGCTCTTCCACATCTCAACGCCGCCCGGATTGACCAGTTTGACCCCGTAGCCGCCAGTGGAATTCAGCAGCCAGGCCACGGCGGCATCAATGAGTTCGGGACTTTGCTTTGCGATCTGTTCCATGATCAGATGGTTATTGCCCATCATCACATAGAAACCCTTGTCAATAATCGGAGTATCCTGCAGCTCGTCATGAGCATGTCGCGCACCGATCGGCGGGACAGCGGCATCGAAGGCGGTTGTGTAACCGAGACCTGCGTACAGATAACCGGTCGTGAACGTGCTGGGGACAGTGCCCAGAGTCCCGGAGCGAGTTAGATTGGTGCGAGCCATCACTCTCGCACGGCGACGTTGCTCGGGCAGCATTTTGCGAGCTGTGTTGACCTTGGGCCCGGCGATGTGACAATGCATGTCGACGCCGCCCGGCATGATGATCATGCCTGTAACGTCGACAATGATTTCGGCTCGGACATCAGGATTCTCGGGAGTCGCGATGATGCGACCATCCTGCATCCAGACATCTCGCAATTCACCGTCAACCCCATTGATCGGGTCGTAAACACGGCCACCGCGGAGTACTGTTCGAGCCATGGAGACTAAGCCGCCTTGCGGGCAGCGTCCGGCATCGCTCCGGTCTGCCACGAAAATTTAGGCATTCCCGCGAGCACTCGATCAGCGACTTCCATGGCTTTGACAGCCGCATCGCCGGAAACTCGAGGACGTGAACCGGTTCGGATGCAATGGACGAAGTCGAGCAATTCGCCTGTCAGAGCGTCAGCAGCAGATCCCTGTAATTGTTCGTTGTTAATCCACTTCGTGAAGACTTCATCCTTCAATGTCAGTGGGTTCGGAGTTGCTGCAACGATGTCATGCACCATCGTTGGTCGCTCGGCCAGCAATGGATTTGGTTTCCAGACAGAAACTTTGCGAGTCTGCAGGTCGGCGGATACAAATCCACTTCGGCCCCAGACCTGAATCGTACGCTCCGCCACAGGGTTCATGCGGCTGGCTGTGATATCAGCGATGATGCCCGAGCTTGTTCGCAGGCGAGCCACCGCCATGTCTTCGTTCGGACCAATCGTGACGGCACCGAAAGAGTCAACGCTGGTCACGGTATCGCCCGTCAGTGCAAGTACCAGATCGATATCGTGGATCATCAGGTCATGCACAACACCGATGTCTGTTGAGCGAAATGTGTACGGGCTCACTCGCTGACAGCGGATATACAACGGCTGCTGAACTCGCTGCTGCAGGATCTCAAACGCCGGATTAAAGCGTTCAACATGTCCGACCTGCAACACGGTCCCGCGAAACGTGGCCAGTCCCTGAAGTGCACGAGCTGCCTCCAGGCCGTCGGCCAGAGGCTTTTCGATCATCACGGCAATGCCGGCTTCAAGAAATGGCCGAGCGACTTCGTAATGGAGAACGGTGGGCACGGCGATAACCACGCCGTCGACGAGTGGACGCACTTCCTCGGCCGTCGCGAACCACTGAGTCTCATGTTTGGCCGCAATGCTTCGTCCCTGTTGTTCGCGTGAATCCACAACGCCAACAAGTTCAACATTCTCCATCGTCGAAAGAATTCGAGCATGATGCTGCCCGAGTGCTCCGACGCCAATGACTGCGACTTTGACCCGATTCATGCGGCCTTACGTTCCTGTGAAGAATGGTTCTGTGATTCTGAAGCCGCTGGTTTGTTTCGCACCGCTTCACGGGCGCGTCCCAGTTTGCCGGCTCGCTGATTTTCGACAAAGTTCAGCAGCATGGACAATTCCATCGGAATCGTGCCCTGCAGTGTTTCGTCGAAGTGCTGGCGAACTTCATCCAGAGGACGGTTGCGGCGGTAAAGAAGTCGGAAGGCTTCTTTGACCGTATCAATCGTGGAGTTGGAAATTCCTGCGCGACGCATCCCGACAATATTGATCGTTTTCAGTGTGGGGTCATCACTGCCAGCAGCCAGCATGAAAGGAGGAATGTCGTGAGGAACTCGACATCCACCACTGACAAAGCTCAGGCGTCCCAGCGTAGAGAAGTGATGAACCACAGAGTTGCCGGAAACGATCGCTCCGTCGTGAACATGCACATGCCCGCCGAGCAGAACGCCGTTTACCAGAATCACGTTATTGAAGATGCGACAGTTATGAGCAACATGGCTGTTGGCCATAAACATGTTGTTGTTGCCGATACGAGTCACTCCGTCTTCCTTTTCAGCCCCACGATTCACCGTGACGCCTTCTCGGAAGATGTTGTTATCACCGATGACGATCTCGGTGTCCGACTCCTGCCAGCTTACATCCTGCGGATCGCCACCGATAACGCAGTTCGGCCAGAACTGATTGTTGCAACCAATTGATGTTGAACCGACCACGACGACATGGCTGTGCAGAACTGTGCCGCTGCCGATGGAAGCTTGCGGTCCCACAACGCAGAACGGGCCGATGACGACACCCTCCCCGATTCTGGCTTTCGGGTCGACTTGTGACATCGGGGAGATTTTTGTTTCCATGTTGATCATCCTGATCGGGAGTCTGCAGAGGAGAGTTCTGTGGTGGTTCATCACCAGGGGGGTGGAGCTGACATCCTGTCGCTCCGAAGTCACATGAGCCGATGTATCATGCGGCCCATTGAAGTTCGGGGTGGCGTATGTTTATCGTCGACAGTGTCTTGGCCATGACATGATTCAATTTGTGACCACTTCGACGCGCGACGACTCGACCCACAAACATCTGACCATTCAATGCCAGATCTCCGATGCAGTCCAGTATCTTGTGCCGAACCGGCTCATCAGCCCAGCGAAGTTTGTTATCGATCACAGATCCGTCCGTATCAAAGACAACCAGATCCTTGCCCGTCAGATGCCTGCCGAACCCCATGATCTGGAGAGCTTCGACTTCATTCTTCAGGACAAAGGTTCTCGCCGGAGCGATCTCTTTCAGAAAGATCTCCGGAGTCAGGCTCAGGGAGAACGACTGGGATGGAATGGCTGTCTGTGGACCGTAGTCGAGGCGATAATCGATGGTGGTTGATCCGTCGTAAGACGGGATGATTTCAATCCACTGTTCACCGGCTCGATCGTTGACGCCCTGAGATTCGTCGATGATCAGAAGATCACGTGGAGCCGACTGGATATTCAGGCCCGCTTCCAGAATGGCTTCGCAAAACGGCAGGCAGGAGCCGTCAACAGCAGGCACTTCAGGTGCGTTGATTTCAACAATGCAGTTGTCAACCTGCAACCCGGCCAGTGCTGACATCAGATGTTCGGTCGTTTCCACGACGGCACCATTCGCATCGGCGAGGACTGTGCGTCGAGGAGCGGATGTGACGTTGTTCACATGCGCTTTCACTTCCGGTTTGCCCGCGAGATCTACTCGGCGAAAGACAATACCAGAACCTGGTTCAGCGGGAAGCAGACGAAGGCGGGCTTCCACACCATGAAACAGCCCCCGACCGGAAATCATCGCCGTTCGTGCCAGCGTCTGCTGGCGAGGCTGAATGGATGCATCAGAACTCATTAGCATCGCGTCCCCCATCGTAGCGAAGTGAGTGTTATTCTGCGTGCGGCCACGATTGAGGCTGTCTTCCCGGGTTATCCCGCGAACACCCGACCTCAATTCACACCGTTCGAGAACTATTCAACGAACCGGCAGTGGAGCGAATCAACGTTTCCACTGCCGGAATTCAATCACAAGTTTTCTACAGCAGAACTAGTTGGCAGATGGCTTGCCTGCAGCACCACCGCTTGTCTGGCGGATTGGCTTAGCGACGGCAGCACCAGCACCTGATGATCCTTCGTACTGCTTATTCAGCGTGGACAGGACAACGTCTGTGATGTCGTCGTCTGCACGGTAGTACACAACCTGCTTGTTCATGCGCTGAACAGCTTCAGCCGGTGGAGTGTTCTCGTCAATGTCCTTGCGGTCGAAGCGAATGACAACGGTGTACTTGGCGTACTCAGCATACTTCTTGACCATGCTGGTCGTGTCAGCGTAGATGACCTTGAACATTTCCGATTCGCGGCGAGCCAGCTTACGCTGAGTTGCTGCGCGGAAAGCTTCGAATTCACCCTTGGCGTCGAGCAACTGCTTTTCAGCCTGATCGTACTGAGGTGTGCCTGGAGCCAGCTTCAGCTCCTGAATCTCAGTCTGCATCTTCTGCATTTTTTCGACCATGAGCTTTGCTTCCGCGTCGCTCTTTTCGATTTCTGCAGACAGTTCAGTTCGCAGGTCTTCGAACTTCTTGTAGCCCTGGAAAACTTCTGCCATGTCAACAAGACCGACGCGATGCGCGGTGTTGTCTTTTGGGGCAGCGGCTGGCTTGGCAGTTTCCTGAGCCGGGGCGGGGGTGATGGTTCCGGCTGCCAGGGCAGCAACTAATGCGATCACAATGTTTTTCACGGTTTCGGCACTCCTTTGCCAGTCTGAAGCCCCGATTTCCGTGGGGCGGGTAATCCATTCAATCTCAGACCGTTGACCGGTCGTGGACCAGCGTTTTGTCCCAAACCCACCAAAACCGGTCAAGGTGAAGCAAGTCCGATTAAAGTCTATTCCAATTTCATTGGCGTAGTGTAATGGCAAATCGGCAAGTTTTGCAGGGGATAAGTCTCGCCGGATATCGCAGAGTCCCTGTTTTATCAGGCGGGGCTGCGCAGGGCCGCATTCGAACTGCTTGCGTGGAAGAACTGAAAGCAAATGAAGCCACCGAGTTTGTCCCGGGGTGAACCCGGTGGTTTACGGGCTTTTGCACCACGCATTTCTGGTCCGTTTGTTCGATCTGTGTTTCGCAGCGTAGCTGCCGCCTCTACGAGGCGAAACGAAAGCGACAGTAGTCCCGCTGAATCTCGTTGCGATAGCAATTTTTTGACCTCTTGTTTGCGGCTGGCGGACGCGGAAGGTGCGACATCCCACGGGGCTTTCGTTGACCGACCAACCGGAGTCGCCGGCTTTTGTGCTGGCCGGCGCCTCCGGCTGGGCGGTAAACAGCTGCATCAACGGATCGCCAGCCCCCAATCTCGGTTGCTCTTGCTGCCATCTGTCTTTCCCATCATTCTGCCACTTCTTAAGTCACTGGTCATGAATCAGGAGAGTCACGGATGACTGCTCACAAATCGCTGCTTTCACTTCTGCTATTTCTCCTTTGCATCTCCAACTCGGCCAATGCGCAGTTGAAGCTGTCGGAACCGAAGGTAGATGAAGAAGAATCAGCGGCAGAATCCAGCGATATCGATCTTCCAACAAGTTCACGATTGCGAAAGAAGAAGAATCCCGGGATCTCACCAGCAAAGAAACCGACAGCATCGACGAGCAACGACGAAAGCGATTCGAGCCCCACAACAGTCGATGAAGACTCCAGCAATGCTGAATCGGAGTCGATGGTTCCTTCACGAGCAACTTCCGAAGCAGCCTCCGCTGCAAAAGATCCAGAGAATTCACCTCGCACTTCTGCAGGCAAAGGCGTTGCTAATCACAGCGTGGACTCATGGTCATTGATTGCACAGGATCCGGAACCAACAGAGTTCTTCAGTTCCGCAGCACCTCGCACCATTGCGATCACTGAAGATGCAACCCTGAATGATGTTTGCCATGTCGGTGCCTCATGCTGGGCGGTTGGTGAACGAGGTGTCGTGGTCCGATCAAACGATCACGGCCAGACATGGACGACAGCCATAACGCCTGTCGACTGCAGTTTGCAGTCCGTCTGTTTTCTGACGAACCGCATGGGCTGGATTGCGGGTTACCGTACTGTCCCGGGAACATCGCAACTCTCGGCTGTGCTGTTTCAAACTCGGGATGGCGGTGAGTCATGGACAGACCTTGCGGCAACTCCTCAAATTTCAGGCAGCGATGCGATGACCATATCAACTCTTCCTGGCATTCTGCACGTTCGCTTCTTCGGACTCGACGAAGCCATGGCAGTCACTCTGCCTGTGCATCAACGCGGAGGAGCAGGCATCTTTCGATCTGATGACGGTGGTCAGAGCTGGACTTCTCTGGCTACAGATCAGGCCGGAAGTTCGTGGAATACCGGCGGCTTTCTGAGCATGGCGGAAGGTGTGGTTGTCGGACAACATCAAAGTTACGCGGCTGTCGTCTCCGATCAGGCCGTTGTTATCAATCCATCGCAACCGACCTTGCGACAGATGCGAGGTGTCTCGCTGAATGCTGATGGCAGCGGATGGATTGTCGGTGATAACGCAACCATATTTACGACTCAGAATTCCGGAGTGACCTGGGAGCCACCAGCGACGGAACTTCCGAAATCAACAAGTGAACTGTCCGATCTGTGTACCGTGGCTCATCATGGTGAACTCGTCCTTCTGGGCGGTCATCCTGGCGCTTGCGTGTTTCGCAGCACCACAAATGGGCAGCAATGGGATACCGTGCAGATTCCCGCCACAGGCCGAATCACAAAACTTCGGTTCGCATCCGAGGGAATTGTCCTGGCAGTTGGCAGCTTCGGCCAGATTCTGCGGTCTGAAGATGATGGACAGACATGGAACGCAGTACGTTCCTCCAACTTTCGATCGGGGGTTCTCAATCTTGTCACAAACGCTGATCGGGCTTCATGGCAATTGCTGGCCGCAACCGCAGCCGAACAGGGCGTGCGATCTGTGACTGTGCAAATGTCGCAGCAGTTACGGACAAGCGATCAGAGTTCGGCAGTGAACACGTCCGAAAAATCCCGGCTCGCCGTAACGCAGCTCGCTGGCAATGAGGCCGTCGCCGACTGGATGTTCCCGCGAACGCGCCCCGAGCATCATCGTTCGGTCTCGCAGTTAATCTCTGAATGGGAGCGGCAAACTGACGGTGAAGTGCGACGTCTGTTGCCACTGCGACTGGCCCGCGAACTTCGCAACTGGCGCCCGGCCGTTGTCGTGATTGAGTCGATGAGCGACGATGACGCGGTCTCAGGGATCTTTGCAGATGCTTTGGTTCGAGCCATCGAGATAGCTGATCACGATGAGCACTCTGACAGCGAAGCCGATCCTGATCTCATCGCTGGTGCGGAGTCACTGAATGCTCTGGGACTGCCCCCGTGGAGTGTTCAGCGAATTATTCGCCGTGTGCCTTCTGATCGTCAGTCTTCACCGTCGTACGATGACAATGATCTGCTGCCAGCATTGGGGACGACGAATGGTTTGTTGTGTGATGCGGCTTTGCGAGTCATCACCGGCGATGCTCGCAACCGATCGGGTGTCCGAGTTCGCTCCTGTTACGAAGTCGTCATGGATCGCAACGATACGGTCGGCATTACAAATCTGCTGCAAGGGCTTGATTCGACATCATTGAAGGGAGCCCGCCGAGCAGTTCAGCATCGTTCCGGCGATCAGCTCAAGCAGCTCCAGCAGGTGCTGGATAAATCACGAATCGAAGGAAGTGCTCTGCAAGGCCATGCCAGGCTGGTCAGAGCAGAAGAATCATTGACAGCGGAGCTGCAGAATGTGGGCGTTGATCTGCCGCCTGCCCTTGCGGCGAAGCAATTGAAGGACCTGGGTGATCTGAATCTGCAACAGAATAACATGGAAGGCTTTATCGCCGTACAGCAGGAAATCATCCGCCGTTATCCGCAGACTGAAGATGGTCGACTGGCGGCAGAGATGTTGTTTCTCTTCTACTCGTCTGAAGAAACTCGCTACTACCGAACTCGTTCGAAAAGTGGTTCCCCGTTCGGCGCATCCGTCGCCACCGCATCGGCAGATTCTCCGGCCGTCAGTACACCAACGACGCTGCAGGCGAGCAATCCGAATGTTAATGACTCAGATGCTGTCAACGGCTCCGGCTCGATTAATGGCGGTGAATCCGGCGTTGACGCACCGGCGGCCACCACGCTCATCACTCCGGAAAGTCGAAGTCCGCAGACGCCGGGATTCGTTCCGCCGGGACAAGGGCAGGATCCGGTTGCAGCCCTGCAGCAGCGATGGGACAGTCATGCGGCGACGGCATTTCGGATTCTTTCAGCCAGAGATGCTTCGCAGGTCACGACGCGCCAGATGGATCCGGCGGTGCTGCTTCGCTACGCCGTGAATCAGAGACAAACCGACGCCACCGGAGAACAATCAAACGCCTTAGCGGAACTGAGTCAGCGACCGGACGAGTTCGGTCTGTTTGCGAAATCAGAAATGCAGCTCAGAGCCGCAGCGACATCTCCATTACCCCTGTTCAATTTGCCTCGCCAGACTGAGCGACCATTCCTGGATGGCCGACTGACGGATTCGATCTGGGAGAATGCGCCGGAGATATCCCTGCGTTCTGATTCTGCTTCGGGTCGACGACGATCCGATTCCACGAACGCTGATTCAGACGCCAGCATTGGACAGGGTGATGACAATATTCGCAGCTTCAGCATGTTGGCGTGGGATGAACAATTTCTGTTCATTTCGGCGAGGCTTGAAAAGGCTCCATCAAAGAGCAAGGTCGTCGAACTCGCGGCAGCCCGCAGTCACGATGCGAAACATGGAGACAAGGATCGCTTTGAAATAGAACTCGACACGGACCGCGATTACGTCACCTCGTTTCAGTTGACGGTTGATGAATCCGGACAGACCAGTGACCGCTGCTGGATGCTGACGCGCTGGAATCCTCAGTGGTATGTCGCCGTCGACTCCGATGAGACGGCCTGGCGCATCGAAGCGGCGATTCCGTTTTCGGAACTGATTTCACGTCCGGCGAAGGCGGGTGATATCTGGACTGTGCGCATGCGACGAGTTCTTCCCGGGGTTCTTGAACACAGCTCGATGAGCGCCGATTCGGTTGCCAACACGGGCAAAACTGGCATCTTGCGATTCATCAGACCCAAAGTGACAACGGAATCTCGCATGCGGAAGCCGAAGCCGTAAGAGGCAGTCTGGTGCGCAGAAACGGGCCGAATCTGTCCACCTGTATTCCACACTCGACGATTCATGTCGGGGACTGAACGATTCCCTGTGCCGGGAAACGTGGACGAACTTGTAACCGAAGGCGTAGTCAGGAGTGCTCCCTGTACGCCGCATTTGCGATGATAGGTTGCCGGGCGAGTGGCATTCCTGCAAAGATCCACTGTCCGTGGAAGACTTTTGCCCCTGATCCCTGCCTGATCAGGCTGAAAGTTGAATGAGTCGCAGTTCAAATCGATGCCGACTTCGTTGTCCTGCTCGGCGGTTTCGAGATCGCCTTGATGTCTGCAGATGACTCGATCGTTGGTATTGACTGGAAGAGTTTATGAGTTCATCGAAAAATGTCACAGGCAACAAAGCACCCTCTGATGGAGGCTGGCTGCATGTCCTTGGCAACATAGTGGGATCGATCCTGATCCTCGGACTGGGCGTTTTCGGTCTGCTTTTTTTCGGCAGAAGTCCGGAAGTGCCGACGGATAATTCGCGGCTGAAGTCTGAATCAGAAGCTCCTTTGGTGGAGACTGCCGAAGTGACGCCGTGGGACAAGCCGTTTCATCTGGATATCGATGGTGAGGCGACCAGTTATCGCGTGCTGACTGTTGGGGCCGAAGTCACCGGACGCATTCTGAAGAAGTCCGAGGCGACTCGCAGCGGCACGTTCGTCAATCAGGGGGATGTGCTGTTCGAAGTGGACCCGGTGAATTATCAACTGGACGAACAGAGATTGCAGGCCCGTGTTGATCAAGCATCCGAAGAACTGAAGGCGATTGAAGTTGATCTGCAAAACGGGGCCGCGTTGCTGAAACTGGCTCAGGAAGACAATGAGCTTCAGAAAGAACATCTGGAACGAGTCAAAACGGCGGTGGCTCGCAAAGCCGCATCAGAAGTCGAGCTGGATAATGCGGCTCGCCAGGAATTGACATCTCGCAATGCTGTGCAGATGCAGCAAAACCAGTTGAACACTTTGGCCCAGACAAAGAAGACCAGGGAAGCAGCACTCAAGCTGGCTCAGGCCGAACTTCAAAGAACTCGCGTGGATCTTGAACGCTGCCTTATCGTGTCTCCGATCACAGGGCGCATCGTGGACGACATGAAGGAAGAAGGCGATTATGTGAAGCCCGGCGATACGCTGGTCCACATCAGCGACTCCAGTCGCATGGAAGTGAAATGCAGCCTGAAAGGTCAGGAATTGGCCTGGATCTGGCAGCACGGACAGCAATCCGTCGAACCAAAGATCGCCACTTCAGAAACTTCGGTTGAAACTTCGGTGAAAACAGAAGCGGCACCTGCAGAGAGTACTGCAACTTCTGCCGATGCGAACTCCACCGCCGAAACTCGCAAGGCCGATCCGTTTCAGATGCCGAATGTTCCCTGTGAAATCGCTTTTGAGTTTGAAGGAGTTGAAACCGTCTGGGACGGATATCTGTCGCGGTATGAAGGATCCGGGATGGATCGAGCGACCCGGATGTTTCCCTGTCGCGTCATTGTCGATGCCCCGGAGAAAACGCGTGTGAATTCTCCGGAGGGAAGTACACAGGTTTCACCGCCGACGCTGCTTAGTGGCATGTACGTGACGGTGCGGATTCCGATCGATTCTCCTGCGCCGCTCCTGCAGGTGCCGGCCGAATCGATTCGCCCCGGAGGCCAGTTGTGGGTCGTGCGTGATGGCAAGTTAAAGGTCGTTTCGATTTCGCTGGTTCGTGTCGATGGTGATCTGGCTCTGGTACGTCAGGACGAACAGACGCTGAAGGCTCAGGATGTTGTTATCGTTTCACCGCTGGCTTCTGTGAAGGACGGAATGCCGGTTTCTGTCATGTCTGATGCCCCAAAAACAGCTTCCGTTTCTACCGAGCCTTCAACATCGTCTGATGCGAAGTCTCCAACTGACACAGCGGCCGGTTCTTCATCATCACAGCAGGAGGTGAAGCCATGAGCGGTTCCATGGTGCGTTGGGCGATTCGAAATACTCCGGCGATGAATACGGTGGTCCTGGCCGTTCTTATCGTTGGCGTTCTGTCGGCGTTCATGTTGCGACGCGAAGTGTTCCCGCAGTTTGAGCTGGAGATTATTCTCGTCGCCGTTCCCTATCCCGGTGCAAGCCCGGATGAAGTGGAGAGCGGTATCTGCCAGAAGATTGAAGAAGCTGTTCGTTCCGTCGACGGTATCAAGAAAGTGACGTCGGTTGCGGCCGAAGGCGTCGGCAATGTTGTGATCGAAGTTCGCAGTGACGTGCCCAGTGTTCAGAAGGTTCTGAATGAGGTTCAGTCGCAGATTGATCGCATTCCCAGCTTCCCGGATCTTGCCGAAGAGCCGAATGTGCAACAGGTCACGTTTCGCAATAAAGCCATTACAGTAGGAGTGATTCAGGAGAACTCCGAGGCACCCGACGCAGAACTTCAATTGCGTGAAATTACCGAACAGGTTCGAGACGACCTGTTGCTGATCCCACAGATTTCTCAGGCCGAAATCACCGGCGAACGCAAGTTTCAGATCGACGTGGAGATCCCGGAAAAGACTCTGCGGGAATACGGTTTGACACTCACCGATGTGTCTCGCAGGATTCGCCTGCGTAACCTGGAACTGCCGGGCGGAACGATTCGTGATCAGGGCGAAACATATTTGCTTCGAGGAAAAGACAAGCGAGTTCTGGGAGATGAGATTGCCGCAATTCCGTTGATCACTCGGCCAGATGGAGTGGTGCTGACCGTCGGTGAACTTGGCCAGGTCAAAGATGAATTCGTCGACACAACGTCCATCAGTCGCATTAACGGCAAACCAGGCCTGGCCATTGATGTCAGTGCCGCATCGCGTGAAGACCTGCTGGCGATGGCGGACGCGGTGAAGGATTACGTCAAGCAGAAAGAGTTGCCGCCGGGCTATAAGTTTTCAACCTGGGGAGATAGCTCGATCGAAGTTCGAGACCGCCTGGATCTGCTCGTTCGCAACGGCATGCAGGGGCTCATTCTGGTCTTTGTGATTTTGTCGATGTTCCTCGATCTGAAGCTGGCATTCTGGGTGGCCATGGGAATCCCGATTTCGCTGCTGGGAGCCTGTGCGGTGCTCTGGCAGTTCGATCAGACGCTCAATATGCTGTCTCTGTTTTCGTTCCTGATCGCGCTGGGCATCGTGGTTGATGATGCGATTGTGATTGGCGAGAACGTGTATGCTCACCGAGCCATGGGCAAGACCCCGATGCAGGCCGCGATTGATGGAACGATCGAAGTTGTGCCGTCAGTGTTCTCATCGGTCGCGACGACCGTCTTTGCTTTCGTGCCTATGTTTTTTGTAACTGGCGTGATGGGCAAGTTCTTCGCTGTGATGCCGCTGGCGGTTATTGCGATTCTGCTTGTTTCGCTGTTGGAGGCTTCATTCGTTCTTCCTTGCCATCTCGCTCACGGCTCCGGAAAACCTTCACCTTTGACGTCAGGGTTGAATCAGCTGACCAATTGGGTGCTTGAGACATTTATTAAACGCATCTACCAACCTGTGATCAGGTTCTGTATCGGGAATCCTGCGATCACGGTCAGTATGGCCGTGTGTTTTCTGCTGCTGACGTCGAGCCTTGTCACCAGTGGGACAGTGCCCAGCATCTTCTTTCCAAAGCTGGATGCTCCGGAAGTCATGGCCAAAGTGATCTTCCCGGACGGAACTCCCAGCCGAGTCACCGAGCTGGCTACGGAACGCATCGAGAAAGCAATCCTCGAAATCAACCAGAAGCATTCCACGCCCGACCGCCCTCTGATGCTGGCGACACATCGCATGGTCGGTTTGGTTAAAGATGATGCTCCCGGTGGAGGGCAGACCACGGAGGGGAGTCATGCCGGCTCCGTATACGCACAGCTTGTCGACAGTGGGCTGCGGGATTTGAAAAGTGAAGAGATCGTTCAGATGTGGCGTACCGCCGTAGGGGCGATTGCGGGCGTGGAGACTCTGACGTTCGGTTCGCAGTCACGCGGGCCGGGTGGCAAGCCAATTGAGTTCAAGTTGCTGGGTCCCTCGACAGACATGAAAGAACTGGAAGCCGCGGTTGAAGAAGTGAAAGCCAAACTGGCCACGTACAAAGGGGTGTTTGACGTATCCGATGATTCTCGCCCTGGCAAATGGGAACTTCAGCTTCGTGAGAAAGAGAATGCCGTGGCTCTTGGCGTTCCGCTCGAAAGCATCGCTCGCACCGTCCGCGCATCGTACTACGGCGAAGAAGTGATGCGACTGCAGCGCGGTCGTCATGAAGTGAAACTGATGGTGCGATACCCGGAAGAGGATCGCAAATCGCTGGCTCGCTTTGATGATATCCGCGTCGATGGCGGCGATGGCGTGCAGCGTCCGATTACGGAACTGGCTGATGTGTCGGTAAGCCGAGGATACTCGGAGATCAACCGCATCGATCAAAAACGTTCGATCACAATTTCTTCTGATATCGATGAGAAGGACGGCAACGCAAAGGAGATTGTGACCAATCTTCAGAAGACGTTTATGCCGGACTTTCTGAAGAAATATCCTTCCCTGCGGGTTCGCTGGGAGGGACAACAGGAACAGGACACTGAGTCCGTGCAAAGCCTGGGGATTGGCCTGGGGATCGCTTTGATTGCCATGTATGTGCTGCTGACGATGGAGTTCACTTCCTACGGCCAGCCTATGGTGGTCATGGCGATCATACCCTTCGGCATCGTGGGGGCTGTCATCGGGCATTGGGTGATGGATCTGCCGTTGACATTGTTCAGCACGCTCGGACTTGTCGCGTTAACGGGGATTGTTGTTAATGATTCCATTGTTCTCGTTGACTTTATTAACAGTGCGGTGCGTGGAGGAATGCCATTGAACCAGGCCGTGCTCGAAGCCGGCGGTCGACGTTTTCGACCTGTGATGCTGACCTCGCTGACAACGATCGCAGGGCTGGCTCCAATTCTGACGGAGACATCGTTCCAGGCCCAGTTGGTGATTCCAATGGCGGCCAGCCTGTGTTTCGGTCTGATGACGTCGACGGTGCTGGTACTTGTGCTGGTCCCGACATTTTATCTGATCTACGCCAGAACTTTTGGCGTCACGGTGGATGAGAAATCCCCGGAAGCGATTGGTGCCACGCCGGTGCTGGAGTTGTGATGGGTGCGGGGTTTTTGGCCAGTTGAATTATTCGTTTACCGCCCAGCCGGAGGCGCCGGCTTTCGCGATAGCCGGCGCCTTCGGCTGGGCGGTAAACAAAAGTGTGGAAGAGGCGGCTCTAACAACAAGCCGGTGCTCCCATTCGGCGCGCGAAAAATGACTCCGCCACATGACTCGCTCTTATCGGTCGATTCCTGCAAGATGCGGCGGAATCAATCGCGTCTGTATTCCCCGGAACCTTAGTTCTACTCAGTGTGTCGCACGGTGACGATGTCTTCGCTTCAGGAAATCGAACAATCTCTTTCGCTTGTCATGCAGGCCGATCAATTCTCGCTGCGCAAAATGCTGCGAATTGTGAGAGAATCTGAGAACGCCGGAAAGCCTACCGACAAACTGCAGGAGAAGCTTCGCGCCCAGTTCGAAAAATCGAAACGCCGCCGTGAAGAACGCGCGATCTGGCAACCTCGGCTGCAATGGGATCAGGAACTGCCGGTTGTTGCTCGCAAACAGGAAATCATCGACACGATTCGTGATAATCAGGTCGTGGTATTGTGTGGAGAAACAGGATCGGGCAAGTCGACTCAGTTACCAAAGATCCTGATTGAAATGGGACGAGGACTCAGCGGAGTCATTGGGCATACTCAACCTCGCCGAATTGCCGCTCGCTCCGTCGCCGCGCGATTGTCCGAAGAGATGAACTGTCGACTTGGTCATGAAGTCGGCTTCCGCATTCGCTTTACCGACAGCAGCGGACCGAATACGCGAGTTCGTCTGATGACGGACGGGATTCTGCTGGCGGAAACTCAGACGGATCGTTTCCTGGATCAATACGATACGATTATTGTCGACGAAGCTCATGAGCGATCTCTGAACATCGATTTTCTGCTGGGGTATCTGAAGCGTCTGCTGCAGAAGCGGCGTGATCTGAAAGTGATCATCACGTCCGCGACAATCGATGCCGCTCGTTTCGCCGAACACTTTGGCGATGGAGTCAGGCCGGTTCCTGTCCTGCAGATTTCCGGGCGCATGTACCCGGTCGAAATTCGATATCGTCCGCTGGATCCGTCTGAAGGAGTTGACGGAGGTGGCTTGGCGGCCTTCAGGGATTCTGACGATGACAATCGTGAACCTCGCGACTGGCTGGATGGTGTTGCGGATGCCGTTGAAGAAGTTTCCGCGATCGACAGTGGGCACATTCTGATCTTTCTTCCCACGGAACGAGATATCCGTGAAGCCGACAAACGTCTGGGAGGCCGAAAGTTTCGAGGTGACACGCCGCAGGTTCCAACAGAAATTGTTCCGCTGTTTGGACGACTGTCGATGGCCGATCAGACCAAAGTCTTTTCGCCGTGCTCGCATCGTAGAATCGTGCTCGCGACGAACGTGGCCGAATCATCGTTGACCGTGCCCGGCATTCGCTATGTGATTGATACCGGGACCGCGCGTATCAGTCGCTATTCTGCTCGCTCCCGCATGCAGCGACTGCCGATTGAGCCGGTCTCGCAGGCATCGGCCAATCAGCGTTCGGGACGTTGCGGACGCGTTGGTCCGGGCATCTGCATTCGACTTTACAGCAAAGAAGATTTCGACAGCCGCGAAGCTTTTACCGCTCCGGAAATTCAACGCACGAATCTGGCGGCCGTGATTCTGCGGACGATTAATCTTCGTCTGGGGAATATCGAAGAGTTTCCTTTTTTGGATCCTCCGCGATCGACCACAGTTCGAGAAGGCTACAAGACTCTGGAGGAACTGGGAGCGATCACGACCGAAGGAGAACTGACGGAGATCGGCCGGCGCATGGCACGACTGCCCGTTGATCCTCGCATCAGTCGCATGATCCTCGCCGCTGTTGACGAGCACGCGTTGCCGGAAGTGCTGGCCATTGCATCGCTGCTTGAGAGCCAGGATCCTCGTGAACGTCCGATTGAAAAACAGCAGGCCGCTGATGAAGCTCATCGCAAATTCCTCAACCGCGATTCGGACTTTTTGACGATCCTGAATCTGTGGGACGCATGGCACGAAAAACAACGCAGCGGTTCACAGGGACAACTGCGTAAATGGTGTCAGCAGAATTTCCTGTCCTTCATGCGCATGCGCGAATGGGTTGACGTGCACGAACAGTTGAAAGACCTTCTGTCAGAAAGTGACGACCCGGCCATTTCGAAAGCCGCGAAAGCTCTGCATCATCGACACGGTAATCGTCCCGGCGAGCGGCAGGGCGTGAGCCCGCCGAGTTCTCCACAGAATCCGGCCCCACAAAAATCACCCACAAAGCCGAACGACAAGCAAAAGCAGAACGCCGCTCAATCTGCCGTCAGGATGGCGCCTCCTGCAACACCGCGTCACAACGATTTCGCAGCGACTCACCGAGCTTTGATGACGGGGTTGCTGGCCAACATTGGCTGTCAGAATCCCAACGGCGACTTCATGGGCGCTGGCGGAAATAGTCTGGCGATCTGGCCGGGATCGGCCCTCGCCCCGAAAGGCGCGAAGTGGTTTGTCGCTGGAGAACTGGTCGAGACCAGCCGCCGATTTGCTCGTACGATTGCTCGCATTCAGCCCGAATGGATTGAACCGCTGGCCGAGCATCTGGTCAGTCGCGAGTACTTCGAACCGCACTGGGATTCGGTCGCCGGCAATATCATGGTGTTCGAAAAGGTGAGCCTTTGGGGCCTGCCAATCGTGCCTCGTCGAAAGGTGACGTACGCCAAAGTTGATCCGATCAAAGCTCGTGAGATGTTGATTCAACACGGGCTTGTCGAGTTCGGTTTGTTATTCGGCGACGCTGATCCCGACAACGCCGGCGCTGAAGATTACGACGATGAAGAAGAGGCCTTGTCGCGCGGAGCATCAAAGGTTCGGCCCGGACGCAGCACGGCGGCGAATCCGTCGTCCAAACGCAAAGGCTGGGGGCATGAGTTCCCGTTTCTGCGTCACAATCATGATGTGCTCGATCAACTAAAAGATCTGCAGGCGCGAACACGATCGCATCATCTGTTGCCGGGCGATGAAGTTCTGTTCGAATTCTACGCGTCGCAGATTCCCGAAGAATGCTGTGATCGCGATCGTCTTCGTCGCTGGTTTCAGCGAACAGTGACTCGCAACGCACGACTGTTGCAGTTTGACATCAATCAGTTCTCTGATGCTGCTCATCGCACCGAACAGGCCGCGATGTTTCCTGAGTCTGCCCAGTTCGGGGCCATGCATCTGCCGCTGTCTTATCAACTGGATCCAGGGCGAGATGCCGACGGCGTAACAGTGACGGTTCCCGTCGAAGGTCTGGGGCAGCTCAATGAAACTCGCCTCGAATGGCTGGTCCCGGGACTGCTGGAACAAAAGGTTCTGGCCTTGATTCGTTCGCTGCCCAAGCATCTGCGTCGTCATTTTGTTCCCGCACCGGATACGGCCAAACTGGTAGCGTCTGATCTGGAGTTCGGGAAAGGCGATCTGTTGACTGGCGTGGCGAGTCGACTTTCACAGCTGGGAGGCGAACGCTTTGATGCGCGCGAGTTCGACCTGAGTACTCTGGATGATCACCTGAAGTTCAATATCTGCGTTGTGGATGATCAACGCAAAACGCTGGTGGAAGGCCGAGATCTCAAAGAGCTGCGTGAGACATTGATTCAACGCAGTCAGGCGGCGGTCGGGGCTACTGGCAAAGCGGCACCGAGGAATGAGATTTCTGCGGAAGAGGCGAAGTGGACTCGCGGCGGTTTCAAGGCCTGGGACTTTTTTGATATCCCCGAGCACATCGAGATCAAGCGCGCCGGGATGTTGATTCGTTCGTTCCCGTCACTGCAGGACGATGGCGAAACGGTCGGTCTGGTGCTTTGTCATACCCCCGAAGATGCCGCTCGGATTCTTCGCAAAGGGCTGTTGAAGCTGATCCTGATCTCCGAACGCAAACGCGTGCTGATTCAGATTGGCAATATGCCTCAGATCGGACAGATTAAGTTGCTGTCATCGTCGATCAAAGGGCTGGAGCTGATGAACCATCTGTCTCAGCTGATGGTGGAGCGAGCGTATCTGGCCGATCAGCCGCTGGCTCGCACAAAGTTTTCGTATGAGAAAGCTTTGCAGCGAGGGCGTGAGCGGCTGGGAACGATCGCGCAGGAGTTTGTGCAGTTCCTTCCGCACTTATTCAGCCAGTACCATGAAACTCGGCGAGCCCTTGAACAAACTCGCGGGCCCGGCTGGGATCATTTGTTGAACAGCATGAAGCTGCAGCTCGCCGCATTGGTGCATCCCACATTTCTGATCGACACACCGTGGCCGTGGCTGATTCAGTATCCGCGATATTTCCAGGGCATTCGTCAGCGTCTGCAGCGATTGTCGTCTGGTGGTTTGAAGACCGAGCAAACTCTGGAGTCGGAGTTTGCTCCTTGGCTCGCACGGTATGAGCAGAAGTTGAAGGATCATCAACGGCAACAGAAGATCGATCCGATGTTGAGCCATTATCGGTGGATGCTGGAGGAATTCCGCATCCAGTTGTTCGCCCAGAAACTCGGTACCGCCATCAGCGTGTCGACCGCGAAACTGGACGAGCAATTGGGACGAGTGCTTTAAGCGATACAGCTAAGGCAGCAGCTGGCAAATAGCCTGCCAATCAGGCGAGCGGCCGGTGTGAACCGGCCGGTACTCAGGTATTTCTTTTCGATGCTCCTGCCTAACAATACTGGTTCACCTGTTTGTTGATTCAGTCGCATATTGAGCGTTTTAGTTTAACGGCGAGCCGCAGGCGTAGGCGAATTCAGGCGACGACGCCTGCGGCTTGCCGTTAAACGGCTCAATCTACAGCCTGTTCACCCCGGTGGTTCAACGGCTTTTGCAACACTTCAATCGCAGTACCGTTCAATCAATGTCGTGGAAGGCGGCAGACTTCCCCAAAATACAGGGATCTCTGGCGAGATCCACCACATTATTCAACTCACTTCGACGGTGCCGCCAGGTACTTGTCGAACCAGTCCAGCAGCGCGGTTTCAGCCTGAATTCCCTGTTCGCCGGGAAAACCATGCGCAGCGCCTTTCATCACGATGAGTTCGCAGGTCGCCTTGGCGTCCTGCATCGCTTTGTGAAATCGTTCGCTGTGTGAGATCGGTACGAGTTCATCTTTGTCGCCGTGAATCAGCAGTGTCGGCGCGTCGTCAGCCGACACGGCGAGAAGTGGAGAAACATCGTCGGCCTGATCGTCAGGAAACACGATGGCCGGAAACTGTTTGCTGAGGGTCTTGTGATTCACATATTCACGAATGTCAGTTGGAGGGAAATAAGCCACCACCGCGTGAACTCGACTCGAGACTTCTCCATTTTCGACATCCGACGTTTCGTCGCCGTCATCTCCCATTGAGCCCAGAACCAGAGACAGATGTCCGCCTGCGCTGCCACCGCAAACACCGATGCGAGCCGGGTCAACACCAAAATCTGCGGCATGAGCTCTGATATGGCGAATTGCCAGTTTGACATCGGCTACAGCATCAGGCACCTTGAAGTACGGACTGCTGCCGTGGCGAACGAGAATCAGCGTGTAACCTCGATCGACGATCTTCTCGAACAAATTCAGTGAATCGGGTTTGTCGCTGCGAACAACCGAGTCAGGACGAGCCCATGTGGAAACCCAGCCGCCGCTCACCATAAACAGTACCGCGGCACCATTTGGCTTTGCAGGTTTCACGACATCATAAGTCAAAGCCATCCCGGCCTTGTGTCCATAGACCACATCCGGCGTGATCATTCGCCAATCGTCTGCAAAAGACCGGGTGCCGAAAAAATTCAGCAGTAACGGAGCAACCCAAAACCATCGATTCATGGGGAGAACTTTCGAAGTCAGTAGAGTGGAAAAACCGCAGGGACGCAGAGAAACCCTACGGTCTCTGACAACAACGAGACTATACAGCCCGGCACAACTCGGGGAACAGTCACTGCCATCGTCAGAGGAAATCAGATGACCACTGGCAAAGTACATCGCCAGTAGACAGCAAGGTAGTTTGAAGTTGCCCCTTTTTTGCTCAGGAGAGATCTGGACGCTTCTGACAAAATCAATGTGAAAAATGACGAGGCAATCATGAAGGCATAAGAAAAATGCGGAAGGCAATCGATCCAAAGACTTCCGTTGATTGCTGGCGGATTCAGAACTCCATATTGTCCTCGCTGTCTACAAGTATTCCGAATGGCTAAACGCGGCGAGTCTCCAATGGCAGGGGACGCCAGTTCATTGCAATTTGAAGGAGACCAAGCGTGTTTAATCCCTCGATTTCTGTGCTCGTCTGTTGTTTGTTTATTGCAGCGACAGCAGACGCCTCCGATTTTTCGTCTCTTGTGACCAAAGTCCCCGGTGGATCAAATTCACTTGTGCTGATCGATGTGGATGCCGTTCTCGCGTCACCGATTGCAAAAGCGAATGGGTGGGCTCGCAGATTCAATGATGGGGGCGCGGATCGACCTCTGTATCTTCCACCAGAAGCGGATCAGGTCGCAATCGCTGCCCAACTGGATCTGGTCAGGGGATGTTCAAAGAACCGGGAAGTCGCCGTCATGGGCATGAAAGAACCTGTATCCATGAGCCTGATCGCTCGGGCTGAAGGTGGCTATACAGATGAGATTCAGGGCGTGAAGACCGCGTGGGTCCCGAGCGATGCCTACTTTATCGAGTTGGATGGCCAGACACTTGGACTGATGGCCCCCGCCGATCGACAGGCAATTGCACGCTGGGCCGAACGGGGCAAAACTCAAGGACCTGCAATGCTCTCTGAGTACCTTGGAGCATTGGAGGCTGTTTCTGGTCAAGGCGCACAGGTTGTTATGGCCGTTGATACCGCAGACGCCATTCAATCTCATCGAATTCGCTCAAAGCTGGAGCAATCTCAGATCGTTACCAGTCCAAACCTCAATTCCACCATCCAACTCATCTCAAGTATGAAGGGACTGGTCGTTCAAATCTCATTTGCAACAAAGGTTCAGGCGGTTGCCAGACTTGACTTCGAAGTGCCAGTGTCTTTGAAGAGTGATGTGGCCAAGAGCCTTATTCTCGAAGCCCTTGAGAATATGGAATTGTCTTTGCCACAGATTGCAGACTGGAATTGTACTGTCGCCGGAAAATCGATCACGATGTCCGGCGAACTGGACAACGATGCGTTGCGACGAGTGTTCTCACTGATGGAGTTGCCGACCACGAAATTCAGCAGCCTGAAAGAAGAGGATATTGAGGACAATTCTCAGGCGACGATCGCTAAGTGTTCACAGGCTTATTTTCATGCAGTAGATGCGATGGTCGCAGATCTGAAGAAGCGAACCAAAGTAAACTCCGGAGGTGATGCTGGCTGGATTGAACGATACGCGGCGAAGATTGACCGCCTTCCTGTTCTGCATGTGGACGAGGAGTTGCTGACCTATGGTGAGAAACTGACAGAAACGCTGCGGATTATTTCCGGCTCCCGGAAGATGACCAACATGCAAGGGGGGATCTGCTGCGCGAGCCGAGAATAGTAGCGCCGGTGTGTCAGGATATGACGATGGATATGGCTACCGCGCCTACAGCTACACAAGTCCACGGGCTGCCGCATTGAATGCCAGCAATATTACAGCGGACGCTAAGCTCAGCGGCACGTCTGTCAAGATTCAGGGCTGGACGCTGATTGATAACGCGACTCTGGAAATTCGAAAAACAATGACGCAGAAATATGGCGTTGAATTCTGATAAAGGGTCAGAACATCGCACTGTGGCAAGGAGGCCGGTCCGTTGCTCGTGAAAGATCATACGCCTGCTCGGAAGTGGCACTGCCCCTGCCAGTGGTGATCAGGCGACGTGATGCACGCCCTGAAGATGCGAATTCTCAGGTTGGCCCCCGCGGAGTGATAGCGTTGCTTCTCGGCGCATGCAGGGATCACGAAAGGAAGATAGTTCTTTGTCGCAAAGGCAGAATATCGCATTGTCAGTCTCCGGATCAGCAG
>JBIIIF010000310.1:0-7815 GCA_044235005.1 Planctomycetaceae bacterium
CGGTTTTCGACCTGGCTGTTCCGGATTGCTCACAACCTTGCCAGCAATCAGAAACGCGGTGCGGCTCGTCGTCGCGAGATTCCCCTTGCTTCGGGATCTGGCTCGCATGACTTGCCATCGCAGGGAGAAAATCTGGCAGAAAAATCGGCACTTATGCCGACGAGACAGCTTGATTCCTCAGAGCTGCGAGAAGTTGTTCGCATCGCTATTGATGAACTGAGCGAACGGCAGAGAACCGCCGTTGTCCTCCACAAGTTTGAAGAGATGAGCTACGAAGAAATCGGCGATGTCATGGGGCTTGGGCCAGTGGCCGTGAAGTCTCTGATCTCCCGAGCGCGTGGAAAACTTAAGGAGGCACTCGAACGTTTCGTCTGACGACGATCACTGTTGAATGTTGCACAAACCGAGGTCGAACTGCGGAATTGAACTTCGGCGACTTCGATAAAAAAGATTATGCTGTTGTTCCCTGACTGTCCCCTGCTCTGAATTGTCCTCTGCTCTGACCATAAAGCTGCCAGTAATGTCCCGTCCCACCGATACCGAATTTTTCGATGAGCCTGAGGAGGCTAATGATCCTCAGCTTACGGAACTCGTTGCGTATCTGGACGGTGAGCTAGGTGAAGAGGAAAGCAGCAGACTCGAACGGCAGCTTGCTGAGAATCCCCCACTGCGAGGATATGCCGAGTCGCTTGATCGCACGTGGCAGTTACTGGATACACTGGGTGAAGCGACAGCCAGCGGCGAGTTCACTCAGAAGACCCTTGCATCATTGGCGGTTATTTCCAACGAGGAATTCTCCGCTCAGTCATCGTCCTCAAATAGTACTGCGGGATGGATTCGCGGGATCCCGCTGACAAGGATTCTCCTGTGGACACTAGTCGGTTTTGTGGGCACATCAGTCGGACTGCTTCTCGGCCGCTCAAGTCAGGCTCCGAAAGCCATCTCTGAAGACGTCCAGTTGCTTCGCCAGTTGGATTTGCTCCTGCAGTTTCCTCGACTTCACGCGGCTCGCAGTGCTTCATTCCTTGAACAGGTTTCGGCGATCGATCAGGACTCGTCGAAGAAAAGCACAGATGCGGTGCTCGAGGAAGGAGATGGCAATCCATGAGCCCAATGCGAACAACTCCGGGTGCCGTACTGCCTATCACCGGCATGCTGCTGGGAACCTGCATTTCTGTCTTCGTATGGGGAAGCAAAAGCGAGGAACGAACTTACCTCACTCAGCAGTTGAACAAGTTCCAGAGCCTTGAACCCGAGCAGAAGAATAACGTTCGAAAGAGTTACGCGCTACTGAAGTCAATGCCGGCGCGGAAGCAGACAGAGATCGAACAGATTCATCAGCAGACTCAGGCGAATCCTGAATTTCAGGAGACCATGGATCGCTATTTTGAATGGTGGTCCTCGCTCTCGCAGGTGGAATGGGACAGCTTCGAGGAGCTGAGTTCTGAAGAACGCCTGGCATTCGTAAAATCTCGTTGGAGTAAGCCCAAAGAAGCCACGCTGGAAGAGATCGTTGTCGAGTTTACCGGTCCTTCGTCGGTGCGTATGCCAACGCTGCGACTGAGCTTTGAGGACTATTGGTCGATCATCTCAGAAACTTTTCCCAACGAACATCGCGATGAAACCTTGCGAAAAGAACTGGAACAGCTGAAGTCAGACAAACATCGGGCATTGTTGCTGACACTCACGCTATTCGAACGATTCAGTAATCCAGCTCAGAGACGTGAACTTGATCAGCCAGGCGACTTATTAAAGACCGCGATGCTGAGGCATATCAAAGACGAAGCGTGGCTGGCAAAGTTTCGGTCCATGGCTCAGGATCTGGATCGAAAGCCGTTTGGCAGAGCATGGATGTTTATGACCGCTTCATCCATACTGGATAAAGCAACAATCGTTCTGGGCGATGATCTGCGAAAACAGTTCCCAGTGACGTCCGAGCAGATTCTTGCAGCATTTGAATCTCTCCCGAATGAAACGGATGCAGATAAGTCGTTCAAAAGAGAGTTGATGACAATGTCTTCGGATGAGGCACGCAAGCGTCTGGAGTTATTGGCTCAAACGACGGGCAACCAGTCGCCAGAGCAGCAATTAGTGAATCGATACAACAAGTTTATTCGAGACCGACAACGCTTTCTGCGGGGCCAATTCGGTTTCGGAGGTCCCGGCATAGGACCGCCAACTGCCCCCGGACAAACTCCGGGCTCGGATAGAAGTCGTGGAGGAGACGGACCGCCTCGTCGAGATTCGGGGCGGCGGCCTGACCAATAAGATCATCAAACGAACTCACATCCGTGGGATGGCTGCCTGTTCATCAACAATGAGTTATCTCTGCATGTGTCTGGACTTTGATGAAAGTCCTGAAGCGGTTCACTGGACTTGTCCTCGCTTATTTTGGATTCTGACATCTCTCTGAGACCGCTCCTCTGCCGGCGCAACTGTGCCGGTTCGGATATCGGAGAATTCTAGTCGGGAGACGGAAGCGATGGGCATCGCAGGCTGGCTCGTCATTGCAGTTTATGCAGGTCTGATGATCGGTGTTGGCGTTTGGTATTCAAAACAGAACCAGACTGCCGATGACTACCTGCTGGGCGGACGACGCATGTCCCCGATTGCCGTCGGACTGTCACTCTTTGCAACCCTCGTCAGTACTCTGTCATATCTTGGCGGCCCAGGAGAAATGATCGCTCATGGGCCGATGATGATGACGCAAAGCGCGGCGCATCCGCTGATTTTTCTGATCGTTGGTTTCGGTCTTATCCCGCTCCTGATACGACAGCCCGTCACCAGCGCCTATGAGATCCTGGAAACAAAGCTGGGGACGAGCATCCGTCTGGCTGGGGCTTCCGTTTTTCTCCTGTTGCGGCTGGGCTGGATGTCGACAATTCTGTTCGCGACCAGCCGAAATGTTCTGGTGCCGCTACTGGGTCTCGATATCTCATGGACTCCGTGGCTCTGTATTCTGCTGGGGATTTTGACGGCGATCTATTCGTCTACCGGCGGCATGCGGGCCGTGGTTATGACAGACGCGATTCAGTCGATCACGATGTTGACCGGAGCCATCGTGACTCTCGCAGTCATCACAGTTCGCATGGGAGGAGTGAGTGCATGGTGGCCGGACACATGGCCTCAACACTGGCAAACGCCGAACTGGGGTTTTGATCCGGATGCGCGAGTTTCCTTCGGGATGTTGTTCATCTCCACAACACTGTGGTACGTCTGCACAAATGGCTCAGATCAGATGTCGATCCAGCGTTTCCTGGCAACTCGTGACGCCAAAGCCGCACGACGAACGCTTGCGGTTTCTCAAGTGACGGATGTCTCTGTGTCAGTGCTGTTGTCCATCACTGGGCTGGCTATCCTGGGCTTCTACCAGGCTCACCCGCCACAGCTTGCTGCCAACCAGACAATTGCCGATATCGGAGACCAGTTGTTTCCAAAGTTCATCATGACCGAAATGCCTGATCTTCTGGCTGGATTGGTCCTCGCAGCAATTCTCTCGGCAGCTTTGTCCAGCCTTTCTTCCGGCGTGAATTCCGCCTGCGCTGTCGTGGAAAAAGACTTTCTGGCCAGGCGTCTGGTGAGTTCCGGAGCGGAAACCACGTCGGTGCGACGCCTGATGGTGCTCACATGGATCATTGCCGCAGTGTCCGTCGGACTCAGCCTGATCAACACGCTCATTGAGGGAAACATTATCGAACGATGTTACAAGGTCGTGAATCTGCTGACGGCGCCGTTGTTCGTGTTGTTCTTCCTCGCCCTGTTTGTTCGCTGGTCCAATGGATTCGGAGCCTGGTGCGGGCTGATTTCCAGCACTTTGGTTGCGATCGCGATTGCCTATGCAAAAGATCTCGGGCTTCCTTTGGGAATCAGTTTCGTGTGGATGACACCCTGCTCATTGCTGACGGGCATCCTCGTCGGTACGATCGCCAGTGCTGCATGGCCGCACAAAAGTGCAGCGACTTAACAGGTATCAAACACGCGGAATTGAACTGGTATTCACAGAACCTTCAATCAGTCAGCCACGAACATGCTTCACGCGCCACGAATACTGTTGTTCGCCGTAGTTTCCTGTTGCGCCATCGCCGCAGCCTCAGATGGACAGACGCGCCCCGCAGACAATGATACGGAGTTGCGAAGATGGCTTGAGAACATGGTCTGGCGCCATCGCTATTCGATTGAAGAAGTCAGTCAGGTCACGGGACTGGAGAATGCTCAGGTCATTGCAAAACTGAAAGAGTTCAAGATTTCAGAGGCAACAAGGCCTCCACGACCAAAGGCGCAATTGCTGATGCTGCCATATCCCGGCGGACGACACCCGCGAATTGGATTTCTCGACGGGGCCGTTGAGCCTCAGCGAGAAACAAAGTTGAGCGTATTCTGTCCGTGGGACGACCAAAGCTATGTCGTAATGGACGTTCCGGAAGCAATCTGGTCCAACCTTGGACTCACGTATCTGGCCCATACACACGTCAAGACAATCTGGGATCTGCAGGGCGTTCAGCTCGAGCCACAGGAGTGGGAGCTCTCCGATGACGGTGGTTATCGGCTTCAGCGAAGGCTACCCAATGGCATTGAATTCGGCACCACAGCAAGAGCCTTGTCAGACCACATTGAAATGACGATGTGGCTGAAGAACGGAACAGATGCAAAGCTCAGCGATCTGCGAGTTCAGAACTGCGTTATGCTGAAAGGTGCAAATGGATTCGAACAACAGACGAATGACAACAAGCAGTTTATCTCGGGATACGCCATCGCGTCGTCTCCCGACAAAACACGCTGGATCATCAGTGCCTGGGAGCCAATTGATCGTGCATGGGCAAATCCTCCGTGCCCTTGCCTGCACGCCGACCCCAAGTTCCCCGATTGCAACCCGGGGGAAACACAGACACTCCGCGGCTGGCAATCCTTCTACGAAGGTCAGCACATCAATGAGGAAATCGAACGGATCGAAGCAACAGGCTGGCGTAGGGCGCAGTAGCCCCGGGCGGTTCCTGTGTCCGGAAAGTCCGTCGTGCTAACGAAAGCCCTGTTATCACCGCCGCACAACGAACTCATTTTTCGGACGGCTCAGGCGAACTCACTGCATCTTCAATAAGCACTTCTGTTGAGCGGCCAACACAGGTCAAGATTGTGTTCTGCCCCAGTGCACCAAAGACAGACGTGTCATAGATGTTCTCGCGACGAAGCATCAAGCCGCGTTTCGTATCAATCTGAATCGTTCCTCGAGGCGTGGCCTGAATCAACTGCCCTTTGACAATCGGACTACGAACTCGAGACTGTATTGAACAGACAAACGAAATCGATGCGATTCCATCTTCGACAGATTCAAGTCGAAAGGTTCGAAGAATAGGGATCTCAACGTTGACATCTTCCTGAAGTCGAGCGGTCACCGTAATCTGCTCTTTCCAGGTGTCCCCGACTCGCACTTCATGTTCAGGAAGAGTGGCCAGGAACGACCCCGGATCCCCTTGCTCATGCTGAGTCACCGTGCTGCTGGAAGCCAACTGAACGGAATTCGAAGCTGAGTCACTCTCAACCAGCGGTTCAGAGGATTTCTCCCCTGATGCACGTTCCACCTTTGACGGTGTCTCCGCTGATTTTTTTGACAAACCTCGCGAAGTCAAAACGTACCGCGGCGCACTTCCTTTGAGTTGATGGGCAACCTGCTGATAAACCAACGGCACTTCTCCGGGTTTCATTGAGGAGTCGAACTCGACGGGCGCATGATCGTCAAACTGCTTCTGCATCCAGACATTCTCAAACTGCATGGTGAATTCTGCAGAGCGATCTTCATGCACAGATGTTGCAGTAAACAACCTTCGCTGTCGCAAGGCGGAACGATCGACCGATTGACCTCGTTCGCCAAGATTAGCGTCAAGGGCCATCTTCTGCTCCATCTGGTACCGAAGCTTCTGCCCCTGCTGAAACTTGTACCGCAGAATCCACGCTGCACTCTCGACTTCCGCCGGCGGTTTGCTCGGATCGACCGCAGCAGGAGCTTCAGACGTTTTCTCCGGCGCTTCCACGACCACCACAGAATTGGCCACCGCAGGTGTGTCTTCTGAAGCGATCAGTTGCATGCCAACAAGAGCCCATGCAGTTGCAACAGCAGTAATTCGTGACGGAGCGATCATCCTTGATCCTCAACCAAACAGATTCAATGGCAATGTTCGAACGGTGTTAAAGTAACACATCCGGGACTTTAGCCGCGAGTCCTTTTCCCGGGCAAAATGCACAATCTCATGCGAGCATATAAGGCTTTGGCCGGTCGATTTTTTCACTCGCGTCACTAACCGGCAAATCCTGCCGGTTAGTGATCGAATGATTTTGCTCTGGAGCTGCGACAGGCCACGAGAATAAATACTCACGCCCCGAACTGTCTTTTCCACAAGCCAAAACGTTTCTCAGAACTTTATTCTTCTGACTCTTCGTCGGACATCTCTGCCTCTTCTTCTGCCGCATCGCTTTCGCTTGTACCCAGGCCATTACTGACGAACTTGTCTTTGCCACGGAACGCGATCGGCAGGATGCCCCGATCCCGAGCTTTATCGATGTCGATCAACATGTATTCCGGCTCTGAGTCCGAGGCCAGTTTCTCACTGTGTTCTTCCAGGCTGGTCGTCCCCGCAACGATCGCACTTGAAAAGCTTGCCCAGGATTCGTCGTAACGCTCTTCTTCATCCACAGACTCCTCGAGCAGATCCATGGCGTCATACTCGTCGTCTTCACCGTAGGAGTCACCAAGCATCGTGGTTTCGATGGCCAGCATGTTCTCTTTCTGCTCGTCGACGTAAAACCCGACGTAACAGTGACCGGGAACCAGCACCAGGAACGGTTCAATTCCAATCTTCCGAAGGGCCGACGCAAGCAGTACGGACCCATCGACGCAATTGGCCTGAGAGTTGTTCAAGCTCTCTTCGATCAGACGAACATGCTGGCTGGCGACGGTCTGTGCCTTCACTGACGTGGCCGTGATGCTGCTGTAGCGAACGTCTCGCGTCACCAGCGCATCCCAGATCGCGTAAACCTGTCGGATGACTTCCGCCTCGTCCTGCTGATAACCGCTGAAGCTTTCGACGATTCCGATATCCAGAGCTTCTCGCAACAACTTGTCCAGAAAAGGATGCTGTTCGTTAACGTAAGCCGCAAACGTGAAGCTCGTGTTCAAAACCAGGTCACCTTCCTGAACCAGAAAGGGGCAGTCGTGAATTGGACGCAACATCACCGTCGCTGTCTGCTCATCAACATCATTTCCGATCTGCAATCGGAATGTCATCGACACCGGAGTTGCCTGTGTGACCTCAGCCAATTTCGTAAAGCGATACTTGATCTTCGGATAAATATGGTACTCCTTACCCTTCTCTGACAGCTTCCCGGAAAACTGGCTTACCTCCATTACGTCATCGCAGGTAATGGTCACTTTGATCTGCGTATCTTTCTTCGGCGATACAAACTTTACGCCCAGCAACCCATCGCGATCACCAATAATCACCGGAGCCGAGGGATCAACCTCCTGCCCTTCTTCCGGCGGAGCGGATTTCATCGAAGCGGTTGAAATAATGAACGACGGAAACAACTGCTGGTCAAAGGCAATCAGAGGAACGAAGTCTTCCGCCTGCGCTGGTGAACCCGTCACAAAAGTAATGGCCAGCGCCAAGAGAGCCAGATATCTCCGCTTCATGTTTCTATTCACTCCGACGACATTGAACCTGATTTCGCCCGGATGACTTTGCGAGATAAAGCATCTGGTCGGCCGATTCCAACAGCGCTGACGCATCACAGTCTGCCTCGGCAGGAAACTGTGCCACACCAATG
>JBIIIF010000076.1:0-25735 GCA_044235005.1 Planctomycetaceae bacterium
GGGCAAAATTCCGGCCGCGGAGGCGGTCAGGAATGTAGGGAGAATGGGAGCGACGGCGTTTGCAAACGCAGCGACACCGTTGATCCCGCCGCAGTTCCCGCCCCTCCCGGAACTTACGTCAACCAGTGGAACGATGCGATGATCTGCTCAGCTCGCCAACAGCAATTGCTGATCAGTCGTCACGAATGGTTTTCCGGCGGCAATGCACTTGGTCCGGAAGGACGCGAACATGTGCTTCAGCTCTCAGAACTCATGAAGAGTTCTGGTTATCTGATCACGATCGAACTGGAGCCAGTCCAATTGGATTATGACGAGACTTTCGAAGAGGCGACCGCCCGAACTATTCAGTTGAATGAACAGCGACGCGAAGTCGTGGTTCAGTTAATGAATGACTCCGGTGTCGCCGATGCCTATCAACGCGTCGTTCTTTTGCCATCCAATGCCGTGGGTGTTCGAGGAGTTGAGGCACCTCGCATCTATAACGGCCTGTTGTTTGGTGGTCAGGGTGGTGGAGGCGCTGGGAATCAAAACGGCGGCGGTAACATGGGAGCCGGCCAGGGGAATGGTGGTGGCGGTGGTTTTGGCGGCGGAGGAATCTTCTGATGTGTTGGTCACCTCCATCCCATTGTCTGTTGTCAGCACGATCGTTGTCGAATTGGCGTTCGACTGTTTCAATTCAGTTGATCATCACCGCCATCCTGACGTCTGCCTCCGGTTGTGCCCTCTTTCCTGCGGCGGCTTCGACGCTTCCTGGTCGTTCGCGATCTGCTGAGGCAGCGGGCGAGATTGATGCCAAAACACAGGCTGAGGCGTGTCGCAGAACGGGAATGCAATTGGCCGCTCACGAACGGGATGAGCATGCGATCGCTCAACTTGAACGGGCTCGCGAACTGGATCCTAACCTCAAGGCCATTGCGCATCCTCTGGCTGTGTTGTACGATCGACAGGGACGTATCGACGCTGCTGAACGAGAATACCTGGCGGCTCTGAAAGAAACGAAGAACTGCCCCGACGTGCTAAACGACTACGGGTATTACTTGTACTGTCGAGACGAACTGGCCAGAGCTGAGGAAGCTCTGCGAGATTGTTTGAAGCAGAACGAGAATCATCGGACGGCGCGTTTGAATCTGGGGATGGTGCTCGCCAAGCAGGGCCGGGATACCGAGTCCTTTGCGGAGTTCGAGCAAGCCGTCGGCCCGGCGGCAGCTCACCACAATCTTGGCCTGTTAGAACTTCGCGCAGGCCGTCAGCCGGAAGGCCTGAGGCATCTGCAGTTGGCTGCGGAACGCGATCCAAGCCTTGGCTCCGCTGAAGTTCTGGCGTCTCTCTCTTACAGGTCATCGATGAATTCTATCGCATCTGCCAATGATGCGGCCCAGGTCGAAGCTCAGACCCAGAATTGATGCGCTTTCAAGAATGTTCTGATCGCTCCACGCCGGACTGAGCGGAGCGAGTGCAGGAATAGCGCTCAATCAAGACAAAGTATTCGCGGTTGAGGTAGTGGATCTTACTAAAGATCCCTTCGCGGCAGGACCTTTGGCAAGGTCCACTATCCGAAATTCAAATGTTGACAACGCTCCAGACAGGGGACTCAGTCCAATGTCGCACCGGATAGATCAGTCCGATCCCCAGAATCAATGCCGAACAGATCTAGTTCCACGGCAGGTTGACCAGTTGTTCTGAGCGGCGTCCGAATTATTCGGCGAAGTACTGCTACAGAATCCCGACCAGTGACAGTGAACTGGCGATTCCCGCAGCGAACAAGCCAGTGGTCAGGTGAGTCGCGCCGGGAGATCCGGAGGAAAGCCCGGCGAAGTATGCGGCCATGCCCACATCGGTGATCCCCGAACTTTTGTCCTGCAGGCACTCATGAGAATTCAGTAGAGAACAATCGCGTCGAATGAGGAATGTCGCCGTCGGGTGAGATTCAGTAACGGCGGTGCTTAGCGAGTGAACTGAGCCGGCGTTGTGGAGCCTACGGAGTGGTCTTCACGCCAATATTGTCATGAATCGTCACATGCTCGCAGTCAATGGCGGGAGCAACGTCTCGTGCAGCACCGTGGAAGGTGTTGTCCGTGACGAGAATGGTCTCGCCTCCCGGGGCAAAGGTAATCGCGTGCGAGGCATTGGGGCCGCTGGTGAATATGTTTCCGCGGACGGTGATATTGCCGTATCGGCCGCCTGATTCATAAGTCGTGAAATACAGTTCGGCGTAACGTTCGTATTCGCCCGTCAGGAAGGTACGCCGTCCACGGCGCGGATCGTGTTCGCATTTGGTCGTGTTATTCACAAAGATGTTGTCGGCCAGCACGAAATTGCGAGGCTGGTTGATCCACGAGCCACGACCACCATTGCGGAAAGTGTTACCGACGATGGTTACGTCCTCGCAGGACTTTTCGACACTGATCACTCGTGAGCCGTTCGTTCCATCGACGGTGTTGCCAGTGATGACCGCATTGCGGCAGTACTCCGCCAGAAAGAACGCGCCCATCCGCGAGCCCGTAATCTGATTGTCACCGAATGCGATGTTTCGGCATTTTTGAATATGCATTGTGTCACCCAGCGCGCTAAACCGTCCGCCTCGCACCATGACATTTTCGCAGCCGACCAAATCAAATGCACCTTTACCCGGCCCGCTGCCAGCTGGTGCGTAAAGCGCGAGATGTGACTGAAACAGATTGCTGATCAGTTTCGCCTGTGGGCCTGCATCACTGTCAAACTTCAGAGGAGTGCCATCGGGAGTCTCCGCAATTCGAATAAACCCGGGCGTGCTTTCAACGACAAAATACTGTCGGCCACGGATGAGGTTCGTTGGCAGCACGTCACCGAAAATACACACCGCATCGTGCCCTCGATCTGCCTCGACACCCTCTCGCTTCTTAGTGATCGGCAGTGGTTTTGAATTGTCGAAGAACACGCGGTCATCGCCGGCCTTCATCTGCACAGGGCCGCGGACCAGATCGTGCCGAAAGTACTTTGCGGCCATAGCTCGCTCAGAGTCATTGTAGTCTTCGGGCCAAACGGTGATTTGCCAAAGGTAACCGTAGTCCCACATGAATTTTCCACTTCGCTCCAGTGTGCAGTTTTCGAGCGTCACGTTGCGAGCAAATGTCTCCACCTCGTGTTCACTGCCCTTCTTTGCGGCACCAAGCACTGTGATGACAGCACCGGCGACGCCATCACTGGAAACATCGCGAAACGTCAGATCCTCCGTGCATCCACCGACAGTGGTCGTGATAAGAATGGCACGCGTATTGACATTGGGCTCCCACGAATTCTCTGCTTTTGCGGGATCGAATACGTGCCCGCTGAAATGTCCGCCGAACCAACGGAAGTCACTCACGTTCTCTCCGGCGAATAAGACGACTCGTGCCTGATCACCGAGCGTCTTCGGGAAATGAAATCTGGCGCCGTAAGCCGACACTGTGGTGTCTGAGGTTATGGTTATGGGTTTCGAACCATCAAAGTGATAGTCTCCCGGCGGTATTGTGATAATGCCGCCATTTGCGGTCGCCGTGGCGAAGATCTCAGCCAGCTTTGCGGCGTCGTCCGCCTGCAGGGAAGGCAATGATCCGAGCAACAACGCTGTGAAGAGCATCGTGAATGCGGAATTTATGCGGGACATCGACGGGCCGCTTCTTTGGTGGAGATTGAATCGGAGGCAGACAGACGCGACAAGCGGATTCAGGAACTCCTCACATCGCGCAATTTTAATCGTCGAATGGTAACGTGAAGGATCATCCTGCGTAAATTATGGCAGTTTTCCACTTCCTCTGAACCAGCACTCAGGCATGCCCATGACTCAACCGCCCTGCAGCATTGATCTCAGCAGTCATCTCCTGCGGTGTCTTGTGGCTTGTGTTGTATTGGCTTCGTTTGCAAATTTCGACGAGGCTGATGCTCAGACCTCGGGCCGAGATCCCATTTCGCTGACTCACGGACCGATGCTGGGGCAGCCGACGGCGACGTCCATGGTTGTTTGGGGCGCACGTCCGACCCCGGCGAGTCGCCCCGCCCCCCGTGTCGCCCCGCCCCCCGTGTCGCCCCCCCCCGTGTCGCGCCCCCCCGTGTCGCGCCCCGTGTCGCTCGCAATCCCGGGACCGAATTTACGGGAGAAGGCTGTTTGATTACCAGGCGTGTCCCGAGAAGATGTGGGTAGAGATGAGCTCGGCAAGGAGGACCTACCTCGGGTGCCTACACTAAATTCATGTGGGATCGACAAACGAAAAAAGGGTTCCCGATTTGGTCGGGAACCCTTTTTCTCTTTCCAATGGGCAGAGGGGGAATCGAACCCCCGACACCAGGATTTTCAGTCCTGTGCTCTACCAACTGAGCTATCTGCCCAACAGCGATTAAAATGGTCAGCAAACTGACTCGTGCCAAACGGCTGTTTTCAGGGGCGGAATGTTAGGGGCTGATTGGCGGCTTTACAAGACATCAAGCCTCGCTGACGCAAAAACGAGACAGTTCGTGTGCGTGCGGTATCGATTGAGGCCGGGACCCACGGATATGCCGCGATGTAAATGCCGCCTGCGTCATGCCGTGAACAGAAAGATTGGAGGATGACGACAGTTAGGCAAGTTTTGCCGAACAATCGCGGTCGGGAATTCTCTGGCGAGCGCAAAAATGCTGAAATAAACCCCAGCGACCGGGCATCTTCTTTCGGTCAGATGTGATCTTCGGAGGATTGTCGTTGTCGCAGAAGGAACCAGAAAATCCTGCCGGTTTGCAACAACCTGACGATCGGCAACAACTTGACGATCAGCAACAGGCGACTTCCGGCCATTGCGCGGTGACTCGCGAAATGATTGAGGCTGCTTGTGTCCGGTGGGAAGCTGATCTCAAGATGTTTCTCGCGGGAGTTCTGCAGGATCGTCATCTGGCAGAAGATGCGTTTCAGAAAACAGTCGTGCGGGCCATTGAAACTGCTCAGGCCGGGCGACAGGACAGTTTGCGAGGCTGGTTGTTTCAGGTGGCCCTGAATGAGGCTCGTCAGATTCGTCGTGAGATTCGCCGCGAGAATATTCAGCGGCAGAAACTGGCGGATCAGACGATGACTTCTGACATAGCGGGATACGCTGGACGGTCGAGTGATCTGAAGTGGATGGTGGATGCGGTTCTTGTGAGTGATGATTTGGCGATGGCGATTCGTCGTTCATTGGCAAAGCTGCCTGCGGATCAACAGGAAGTGGTTCGCCGAAGGATTTATGAAGCGCAGGGATTTGCGGAAATTGCTGCTGATATGAAATTGCCGCTGGGGACAGTTTTGACGTGGATGCGTCGAGCTTTGCTGCGGCTCAAAGAAGACTCCCGGCTCAGGGAATTGTGGACCAATTAACTGACGCTTCCGAAAGACGGGCTGGAATTAAGATGGCGAACGAACAGCAAACTTCAGAGACGACCGGGACCGCTGCCGACGACCGTGCATGGCGTGCTGCCCAGTATGTGCTCGGTGAGCTTTCCGATTCTGATGCCGAAGCGTTTGAACAGGTGATGCTGGATGATGCCGATCTGTGTGAACTGGTCCTGAATGCAACTCGCCTGCAGGCCGGGATCGCTGTGGCTTGCCGCGAGTCATCTACCGATTCGGTTCGCCCTTTGGTCAAGCTGTCAGTGGTGGAATCAACGCCAGCCTTTGACGCGGTTCGTTCTCAGGTGTCTCGCATTGCGGTCAGTCTGGCCGGACTTGGGCTTGCGGGAATTCTGCTGACTTTTGCGACTGGCTCCGGTGAGCAATCCTCAGGTGAGTTGGCTGTCGTGAGTGCGGAGACGGCGGATGCTCTTGCGAATTTGATCTCGGAATCGGAGACTTCGGAGCTGCTGGCTTTGCAGGATGTTGATACGGATGTGGATCCGGTCTTGTCGGAAGTGGCGACGCCAGAATGGTTGTTGACGGCGATTGAATTGGAGGACAGTAGTGGTCAGCCGCAGTCGTCCGAGGAATCAGAAGTGTATTAGTTGTCGAGAGAGGAAGTGGTGCAAAAGCCGTTGAACCACCGGGGTAAAGAGACTGTTGATTAGTGGGCTTTCACAACCCGAAACGTGAGTGAGGGATAAGATCTGCCGCCTTTTTCGAGAACAATCCCTCGCTTACGCGTCGGGTTGAGATTAAGCCAACAGCCCGGTAAACCCGGTGGTGAAGGTTTTTGGGTTCCTGGCATGCGTTTGAGTGCTGAGTGCGTTGATCATCGGAGAATTGGATTGATGAGACTGTTGGCCTTGTTTGCCGTTGCGATTGTGGGACTCGGGTCTGGAGTACAGATGCCGTTGCAGGCCTTCGTAGCGCAGACTTCGGCGGATGAAAAGAAACCTGAAGAGAAGACGCCGGACGAGAAGACGCCCGAGGACAAGGCCAAAGTCGCGGAATCTGGCAAGTCGGAGCATGTCGACAAGAAATCTCGCACAGAAAAGTCTGAGGCGGATCGTAAGGCGGCGATGGAGTTTGCAACTCAGCATCATCCTGAGCTGGCTCGTCTGCTTGAACAGCTTGAAAAATCACGCCCCAGTGAATTTGCTCGCGCGATGAAGGACCTGAATCAGCAGTTGCAGCAGTTGGAGCGAACTCGCGAGAAGAACCCGACTCGCTATGACGCTCAGTTGGAAAGCTGGAAGGTGGAGTCGCAGATTCGCGTGTTGACGGCACGCTGGTCTTTGAATCGTGATGCCGAACTGGAAAGGCAGATTCGGGGTTTGTTAAAGCAGCGTCGCGAAGCAAAGATTGCTCAGTTGAAGTATGACAAAGAACGTCTGCTGGAACAGCAGCGAAAGATTGATGAACAGTTGACGGCGCTTTCGGACCCGATGGATTCGCAAGTGGATAAGGAATGGGAACAGCTCGCGAAAAAAGCGGGGCTTCCCAAGAACAGCGGCAAGAAGGCTTCCGAGCCTGCGGCTAAGACAGACAAGAAGTAGATTTCGTTTGTTGGTTTAGAGAAGGCGTTTGTCATGCAGATCAGCATCAAACAATGGATTTCCGTCACCGTATTCGGGCTGGCCCTGGCCACCGGATCGGTAGTCGGGGTTGCTCAGGAGCAGACAACTCCTGCTGCTGCGATTTCGGAGGCGAACACAGAAGTGATGGCGTCTGTTGCTCAGCGTTATGCTAACGCTGAAGCTGGCGGAGAATCGCCGGACTTCCAGAAGCATGTGATTCCTTTGCTGGGTAAGTTGGGCTGCAACGGCCGCAGTTGTCATGGATCCTTTCAGGGTCGTGGCGGCTTTCGCATGAGTCTGTTCGGATACGATTTCGGGCTCGACCACGATGAACTGTACGGTCGTCTGGATCCTGAAACTCCGACGGAGAGTTTGATTCTGACGAAGCCTCTGATGCAGATTCAGCACGAAGGTGGCCAGCGCCTGAAAGAAGGCAGTTGGGAGCATCATGTCATCCTTCGCTGGATTCAGTCCGGCGCGCCGGCTCGCGTGGAAGAACCGCCAACATTGACGAAGCTGGAGGTCACTCCGTCTGAAATTCTGTTCTCCGCCGACGGCCAGCAACAGCAGTTGAAGGCTGTGGCCATCTGGACGGACGGAACTCGCGAAGACGTGACCGCACTAACACGGTTCCAGACAAACGATGATCAGATCGCCGACATTACGGATGATGGTCTTGTGATGGCTGGAGGATCAGGAGATACACATGTTGTCGCGTCGTACGACAGTGCTGTAGTTCCGGTGCCTGTGATTCGACCTGTTTCAGAAAACTTCGGTGACAAGTATCCACAGGTTGCAGCCCCCACGAAAGTTGATGAACTGGTGGTTGAGAAGCTGCGGAAGGTCGGCATTGTGCAGTCTGAAACCTGTACTGATGCGGAATTCCTGCGTCGAGTCAGTCTGGATGTGACGGGAACGTTGCCAACACCCGCTGAAGTGAAAGCTTTCATCGCGGATACTCGATCAGACAAGCGTACGCTGAAGATTGACGAACTGCTGGAACGTCCAGGTTATGTCGCATGGTGGACAACGAAACTGTGCGACTTTACGGGCAACAGCGACGACAAGTTGAACAACGTGACTCCCGTGCAGACCGAAGCCTCGAAGCACTGGTATGCGTGGATTGAGAAGCGAGTTCGCGACAATGTTCCTTACGACAAGATCGTCGAGGGAATCGTGATGGCGGTCAGTCGCGAGCCGGGCGAATCGTACCAGCAGTATTGTGAGAACCTTTCAAAGCTGTACCACAAAGATGGCCCGGGTGCCGACGGCTATGCAGAACGCTCTGGTCTGGCACACTTCTGGGCTCGCCAGAACTTCCAGACGTCGGAAGATCGAGTTATCGCGTTTGCGTACACCTTCCTCGGAACTCGCATTCAGTGTGCACAGTGTCACAAGCATCCGTTTGACCAGTGGACTCAGGATGACTTCAAGCAGTTCGAAGGATTCTTTAAGGCCACTGCTGGCCGCCAGAATACTCGTCCGGATGCCAAAGCTGAATACGACGCGATGGTGGCGAAGTTTGAAGAAACCAAAGGCCTGAAGGGCAATGATGTTCGCAACATCCTGGCGAAAAAAGTTCAGGGTGGCGAAATCATTCCGTTCGGAGAAGTGTACTCGATGAAGCCTAAGGCGACGCCGGTCCGAACCAAGGACAAAAAGAAGGACAACGGGAAGCCTGATCGCAAAGCGACACCGGTTGCCACTGCCAAGTTGCTGGCTGGTCCGGTTGTGGATTTGACAAAGTACGAGGATGTGCGTCAGCCGCTGATGGACTGGTTGCGTGCTCCGGAAAATCCGTTGTTTGCTCGTGCATTTGTGAATCGCGTGTGGGCCAACTATTTCAACGTAGGAATTGTGCAGCCGTCGGATGACCTGAACCTTGCCAATCCGCCGGTGAATAAAGCTCTGCTGGATTATCTGGCGGCCGGGTTTATTGAACACAATTTCGACATGAAGTGGCTGCATCGAGAAATCCTGAACAGCCGCACTTATCAACTGAGCTGGGTTCCAAATTCGACCAATCGACTTGATGAACGCAACTTCAGCCGCGCGGTGCCTCGACGCATTCCGGCGGAGATCGCTTACGACATGATGGTCCAGGCGACTCGCAATGACGCAAAGAATCAGGAGTTTGTGACCGAGCTGGAGAAGCGAGCGGTTTCGATTCCGGGTTCAGGTCTGAGAAGTCGTAATCGCAATCCTGCCGACTATGCGATGACGGTGTTTGGCCGTTCGACTCGCGAAAGCAATTGCGATTGTGACCGCACGGAAGAGCCAAGTTTGTTGCAGACAATCTTTGTGCGAAATGACAATCAGTTATTGTCGATGATCGACGATGGCGATGGTTGGTTGCAGGATATTGCAACAAAGAATTCGCTGACGTTTACTCGCAAGTCTGTCGCGGATGCGGCGGATTCGAAGAAGGATCAGCGTAATCAGGCTCGCGAGAAGTACAAAGGCCAGATCAAGAAGCTGAAAGAACGTCTCGCAGAGGCGGAAAAGAAAGGCAAAGAAAGTCAGATTAAGTCGTTTAAGGATCAGATTGCCAAGCTGAAGGCTCAGGCCGAAAAGGTTGGCGTGAAAGAGGATGAAGTTGAGTCATCCCCGGCTGGCGGTGATGCTTCCGCGACTGGAGTGGCTGCGGCTTCGAATGTCGACTTCACGGAGATCATTAACGAAGCGTACCTGCGAACGTTAAGTCGATATCCGACGGAAGAAGAAGTTCGGACTTCTCAGGCGTATATTTCTGAGTCATCAGATGCCGTGGACGGAGTTCGCGGTGTGATGTGGGCTCTGTTGAATACTCGTGAGTTTATGGTGAATCATTAGTCGTCCGGCACGCTTCGCCACCGGGGAGAACCCGGTGGCGGAATAGAGATCGCAAATTACATTTTTTGAAACCAACCTCTAGTTCTCGATAAGTCTCCGGGAGTTTTTGTTATGGCATTTTTTCGAACCTGTGATGGTGTTGGTCGCCGCGACTTTCTGAAGGCAGGCGTGGTCGGTGGAACTGGTCTGTCTCTGGCCAGTTATGCTCAAATGGCGTCCGCCAGCCATATCAATCCGGACGCCAAAGGTAAGGCCGCAATTTTCGTCAATCTGAACGGTGGTCCTTCTCATATGGACACGTTCGACCTTAAACCGAATGCTCCGTCGGAATATCGTGGCGAGTTCAATCCGATTCAGACGTGTCTTCCGGGCGTTCAGATTTCTGAGCACCTGCCGAAGATTGCGACCTGCATGGATAAGTTTACGTTGCTGCGAGGTGTGAGTCATTCAGTGGCAGCCCATGATCTTGGGACGAAGTACGTGAACACGGGGAATCGCCCATTGCCGTCTCTGGAGTTCCCCGGCTACGGCTCAGTTGTGACCAAAGAGCGTCCGGGCATCCCCGAAATGCCGCCGTTTGTCGCGATCCCCAACAGTGCGCAGCGACCGGGGTATCTGGGAGTCAAGTATGCTCCGATGAACACCACGACAACGCCGCAGATCGGGTCGGCGTTTCGAGTTCGCGGGATCTCGATGTCAGGCGGACTGACTGTTGAAGATGTTGAGAAGCGACGTAACCTGCTGTCGAATCTTGACCGAACCTTCAGCGATGTGGAAAAAGACAGCCAGTTGCTGGACGGCATGGATGAGTTCGGCCGACAGGCTCATACGGTCATCACGTCCAACATGGCTCGTGAGGCGTTCGACATCAGCAAGGAGTCTCCGGAGTTCACGAAGAACTTTGGATCGTCCGGGCTTGGTTCGAGCTGCCTGCTGGCTCTGCGACTGGTGGAATCGGGAGTGCGCTTTGTCACTGTTACAAACGGTGGCTGGGATACTCACCGCGATAACTGGACGACGCTGAAGACTCGCCAGCTTCCTGCTCTGGATGAAGCTCTGTACGGCCTGTTCACGGGCCTCGCAGCTCGTGGTTTGCTGGAATCGACCGTTGTCTACGTGACCGGAGAATTCGGACGCACGCCGAAGATCAACAACGAGCGAGTTGGTCGCGACCACTATCCTCGTAACATGTTCATGATTCTGGGTGGTGGCGGAATCAAGGGCGGTCAGGTGCTGGGCGAAAGCGACGAAACAGCCAGCCTGCCGAAGCACGAAGGCTTCTCACCGGATGATGTCGCTGCCAGCTTCTATCATGCTCTGGGGATCGACCACACTTATGAATATCACACGCCAACCGGTCGCCCTGTGATGATCGTCCGTGATGGCAAACTGATTCCGTCACTCTTCGCCTGATCTTAGCGTTTGCAGAGCAGTATGTTTAGGTGCGATGACGGTGTCATCACGGTTGAGAGTCGGCCGGGGGATGGAGCCCCTTTTTCGGTCTGCTTCCCGACTGTGCCTGTTGAAGAAGAATCACCATCCGCAGAAATGAAGAACTTCGCGCGGGAGCGGATCGCAATGGGGTGAGTGAACTGGTCGCGAAGCCCTTTGCGATTAACGAACTGTACGCGGTCGTCCAGAGAATGGCTCAGGCGGCTCGCCGCAGGGATGCAGGATTCACGACACTGGCTGAGCGTGATTCCGGACGAGCCGCAAGCGACTCCTGCAATGCCTCAATCGAACCACCTGCCTGATACTCAAATGCCACGGAGATCGTCTCACCGGCTCGAACCGCAAACGGATTCTGAATCGGCAGGATGAGCTGATTCATCAGCCATGTCACTGCGCGTTTTTCTGTCAGCACAAACGCCAGAAAATTGTTGGTCAGCAGACTGACCGCGTTGAATAATCCGTCAGACTGAATTGTCATCTCCGTAGCAACCTGAAACGCCAATGGTATTTCAGTGCCGTAGTCGATGGAGCTGTAAAAAAAGGGATCGGCCAGCCACGAGTCTTTCATATGCGGACCAGGCGGCTCAAACATTGGCACCCTCGCCGTATAACCAGAGAAACAGAAATCCTGTTGAATTGGCTGGATGGCCAGTACGGACGTATCGGGAATAAATCGAGGCAACACGGGACCGAATCGCTGTCGGTAACGCTCCTTGAAACCCTGCAGCACCTGCAGTTGCTTTTCACGCAGCATGCCAACATGCAGCATTTCACAGATCACCACATCCACCGGTTCTGGCGGAAGGTAATTCATCGCGTCAGCCTGTATGACTGAAACGCGATCTCCGTTCGAATTGTTCGCGAGAAAAGCCTGAGCCGCTCGAGCCAGCGCGGGGTTGCGTTCCACGCAGTAAACCTGACGAGCTTTCCGGGCGGCAAACCACGACAGGACGCCAGTGCCACCGCCAAGTTCGAGAACGACTCCGTCATCCGGTACTGTCAAGTCGATGGCCTCCCGAAACGGAGCCATACGCTGCTGATCCCTCAGCATATTGAAGTGGTAATGCAATGGGATGAACTGCCCCAGAAGATGCTCCTCGGGAACGTCGATTGACATGGAAGTTGCTCAGTTTTCAGATCGTGAGTTCTTCAATCCCCGGAGTCCATTCCCCGGAATCGCCCGGGAATACTAACGCAGCCGGAACGAATCCCACAAGATCGAACGAAGACCAACAGCAGCCCGCAGGAACTGGACGCATCCAGCACAACCATGGAGCCGAGGCCTGCGTTTCCTGAGACCGTTCATCTAATTTCATTCGGGATAAAGCGCCGTAGGACACCACTTCGCCGACACACTCGAACCGAGTGGGAGTCGTCAAATTACCCGCGACGCAGCAGGTTGAACAGGGCCCAAAAAGGAGCCAGGAGAAGTCTTAGCCAGCCGCACGGGCGAACTCGAAGTTCAAAGCAGTGCGGGCAGTACCAGCAACGAATCCCGATCACCGCAAGGATCAGCCAAACTCCGCAGAGCGGCACCCTCAGCAGAACATTTCTGCAGAAGTGGCACTTGTATTTCAGTGACTCCAGCCACTGTGGCGATTCCTTCGACTTTTTCATTACGTTCTCAGAAAACTTTGGCAAACTTGCCAAAGGCGTAAGAGGCTTTGGTTCTTCTCCGATGCGGAGAAAAGAGATCGATAACACGTGATCGGCCACGGGCGGCCTGCTGAGACGAACTCCAGAAAGAAATCCATCAGGGAAAACCGGATTCAAAAATCCGTACCTAAATTTCGAGAGACACACAACTTACCCTGGACCCCACGTGCAGGCGGCGACAGCGATCCTTCGCGGCATCTCAAAAACACGGTCTTCTTCGCATGCTCCCTGACCTTCCCGCTGAAATCTGTGCGATCCCGTTTTGAACCCCGACCAGGAGAGCATTACGGACACCCTAGTGAACGTTGCACACGACGCCTCTCGGGTCAAGTCTTTTAAGGCTTCCCCTGAAACATTATCAGTAGCCGACGCCGCTCAGATCGGATCATCGAGTTTACGGGAAAACAGACCGGAACGCTGCTCGTTCCGGTTTGTGGCTTCAGGCCTGAATATCCCGCTTTTTGAGATTCCTGATGCGCCGGAGTTAGTGATCAGATGTAGCTCAGGACTTTCCTCCACAAGCGACGTTTCGTTCGCTTACGTCGAACCCCAACATCCACTCAACGAAGCGGAGTCTTAATCGCGGCCCGTGTTCCGCGGACCAAAAAACAGCTTCGCCTTTTCGGCTCAGGGTTGGGTGGAATCAGGGCTGCGCGGATTCACGGCTGGGCGAAATGAGGCCGACGACAACTGCTTGAACGGCATGTCTGGGAACAGCTTCCGAATAACTTCCGGATATTTCCATGCGTTGCAGTCCCACTCCGAAACATCCGTGAGGGATTGCCATTTTGCATACTGACAGATCTTTCCCCAAAAATCCCTCGCTCACGCTTCGGGTTGTGATGGAGTCCTGTCTCTTTGCATGTTTCGATCCGATCGTGGTACCCTCTCCGCAGCTTTAAACACTGACGCTTCGAGGCTGTGAGTTTATTCGCAGGGCACCCTCTTCAGAGAGACACGACACTAGAACTTCTGTCCGGTCAGTCGCTCAAAGGCTTCGATGTAGCGATTTGAGGTTCGCTCGATGACAAATTCAGGCAACTCTGGAGGCGGACTGTTTTTGTCCCAGCCTGATTGTTCAAGCCAGTCTCTTACGAACTGCTTATCGAACGACGCTTGTCCGCGCCCGGCGACATAATCATCGGCGGGCCAAAACCGTGAGCTATCCGGAGTCATGACTTCGTCGATCAGGATAATGTCGTCGTCCTTCAATCCGAACTCAAACTTTGTATCGGCGATGATGATCCCTTTGGTCTGCGCGTGTGAGCAGCCTTCGTGATAAACCTGCAGACTGAGATCTCGCAGTCGGCGCGAAAGATCAGAACCGACGATTTCGCACATCTGCTCAAACGTTATGTTTTCATCATGCCCGGTTTCGGCCTTCGTTGCCGGCGTAAAGATCGGCTCCGGAAGTTGACTGCTTTCTTTGAGACCTGCTGGAAGTTTGATACCGCACACAGTTCCGGACTTCTGATACTCTTTCCAGCCGGACCCCGACAGGTAGCCACGAACGACGCACTCGACAGGCACGACTTCGGTCTTCGTCACCACCATACTGCGAGTTGCGAGACTGGAGAGATCTGTCCCGGGTGGCAGAGGAAGCGTCGTCAGATCGGTCGAAAGCAGATGGTGAGCCACTCCCAGACGAGCGAACCAGAACAGGCTCAATCGAGTCAGAACTTCCCCTTTGCGGGGAATTCCATTGGGCAAAATGTGGTCAAATGCACTAATTCGATCTGAAGCCACGAAAAGCAGTCGATCGCCGAAATCAAAGACATCGCGAACTTTTCCGCGCCGAACGGGGATTCCTGGAATGGAACTCTGGAGCACAACGGACGACATGGACGACCATCTCAGAGGCAAAATGTGGGGATAGAACCGATATTTGTGGACCGACTGCAGTCTACAAGGCGCCCTGCGTTTGAACAATGAACCGACATTTGCCTAGACTGCTCCGGGGCACGGGGATTTTTTCTTCATGACGAGGCTTCGGGGAGTTTCATGGGGGTTATTCAGTTTCAAGTTGAACGCCCGGATCTCCTGCAGGCTGCATCTTCTCAGTCTCTGGTCGATTTTTTAATGTACGATGGCCGCGTCATCCCTGCGCGAGCAACGTTGAACGGAAACATCCTGCGGTGCGAACGCATGCAGTCTGAGAGCGGTCAACTGCGACTACTCTGGCCTCGATTCGACGGAAGCGTGCATGTTGTCCATACGACCAGTCTGCGTGAGCAAGCCGACCCGTACGGCCTGGAGGTCGAGCTTGCTCGTGGACAACTGTCTCGACTGCGTAACCAGTTTTATGCGTGGAGCGGGGCCGGTCTTGTGTCATCCCCGCAATTGGATCATCTGATCCACGATGCGCATCGTTCCTTCCGTGCGGCCGTGCTGCGGACTGAAGCCCCCGAGTTGTCGTCGGGGGCTGCGTTGCTTTCGATGGATCTGTCGGCCCGGGCTACCGATCTGCTGTGTCAGCATTACGTCGAACAGAGGCTGGGCTATCGCCGCAACCGCTCTGCGCACCTTCCGGTGTTTCTTGGCTGCCGCCTGAGTCGCATTCCAAAAGATGCAGAAACCTACTGCAGTGCGTTCAATGCCGTGCAGGTCGATACTCGCTGGAATACCCTGGAGCACGACGACGGGGAATACACCTGGGAACGACTGGATGAACTTGTTGCCTGGGCTCAGGAGCGAAAACTGTTTGTGATGGGCGGTCCGCTGATGGATCTCTCCCAGGATTCGTTACCCTCGTGGCTCAGAAGCTGGACGGGAGATCTTGTCAATCTTCAAAGCTTCACGGCAGACTTCGTCGAAACCGTCGTGGGACGATATGTCGGTCGTATTCGACACTGGGAAGTTGTGACGGGGGCCAATCGTGGTGGCGTTGCAGATCTTGATGAAGAGCAGCGGATGAATCTCGTGGTGCGCACCATTGAGGCGGCTCGGCAGGTCGATGAGCATACTCAGATCAGCCTGCGTGTCGTCCAGCCGTGGGGCGAGTATCTCAGCCAGACTCGTAATCGCCTGTCACCGATTCAATTTACAGACACACTGCGAAGGTGCGGCGTTCGTCTGGGCGAAATCAATCTGGATATTCGTTTCGGAAATACTCCTTCGCCCACCCTGTGGCGAGACTGTCTCAGCCTGTCCCAGTTGCTGGACCACTGGTCGTTGCTACAGATGCCAATCAACGTGATGCTGACACTTCCTCCCGTGCCAAACGGTTACGGGAAAAACCTGGAACAAGCTCAGGCAAGCTGGATTGAAAAGGCTGCCATGATGTGTCTGGCCAAAGAACGCGTGGTCGGAGTGTACTGCACGAACTGGTCAGATGAAGCGGCTTCTGCTGACGAATCAATGGCCATGGTGAACTCACAGGGAATCGCACGCGAACCACTGAAGCGACTGCAGAAGCTTCAGGATGAATACTGGGCCTGATTCGCGTGGACTATCGCAACAATAATCAGCAGGCCTGGAATCACCTGGCCGACACCGGCAGTCTGTTCGCTCGCGTCGCCACGGACGCAGAATGTCGGCAACCGCTCAGGACGCTCGACGGTCGCGGCTGGCTACCGGCTTCGGTTGCCGGGCTGAATGTCCTGTGCCTTGCCTCGGGCGGTGGCTGGCAGGCCATCCTTTATGCCTCCGCGGGCGCGAATGTGACCGTTGTTGATCTCAGCGAGTCTATGCTGAAGCTGGATCATCAGGAAGCTAAACGGCGAGGCTTGAAGATCCAGACAGTCCACACGTCCATGGATGACCTGAGCATGCTCGGGGATGAATCTTTTGACATCGTCCATCAGCCGGTCAGCACTTGTTATGTGCCCAGCCTGAAGCCAGTGTACGCCGAAGTGGCACGCGTGATTCGCGATCACGGGATCTATATCAGTCAGCACAAACAACCGGTGAGCCTGCAGATCAGTCATCGAAACGAGCGCCACCAGTTTGTGATTGGTGTTGAGTACTATCATGAAGGTCCGTTACCAAAGCAGCAGGACACTTCGTACCGTGAAAAGGGAGCGACTGAGTACCTGCATCGGATGGAAGAGATTGTCGGCGGCCTGTGTGTCAGCGGCTTTGTGATTGAAGATCTTCGAGAGCCCAAACGAGCCGACTACAATGTTGATGTCTCTCATTTTGGCTACCGTGGCCGATTCGTTCCGCCCTACGTCAGAATGAAAGCGCGACGTATTGCCCGGAAGGCAAGCAACCCGACGGAAGAATCGGCTGGCTTCAAAATCTGGATTCCTGGAAGCCCCGGCCTCTGAGGTGGCTCTTGCTGTTGAGCCCGGGCAGATCATTGGAATCGGACCGAACTTTGAGCGTGCCTTTCTGTCTCAGCGACGAGGTCATTACAATTTGGTGAATGATCGATCGCTTGTCTGCCTCTCAGAAGATTCCGGTCCCATGATCTTTCCTCCTCAACTCATTCGACAGGTGCAGCAGCACCCCTACCCGCTGCTGTTTGCGACGATCAGCGGGGCTCATCTGTATGGCTTTCCTTCGCCGGATTCAGACTTTGATCTGCGCGGCGTGCATGTATTGCCGCTGAATGACGTCATCGGACTACAGGTTTCGCATGAGACTGTTGAGAAATCAAAAATAGAAAATGGCCTCGAACTCGATCTGGTGACGCACGACGCTCACAAATTCTTCACTCTGATGCTGAAGAAGAACGGGTATGTGCTGGAACAGGTTCTCTCACCTCTGATCGTGTATACGACTCCGGAGCATGAAGAGTTACGATCACTGACGTCTCGTTGCGTCACGAAGTTCCATGCTCATCACTATCTCGGATTTTCAGCGACGCAGTGGAAGTTATTTCAAAAGGAAAGTCCTCCTCGTGTAAAACCGCTCTTGTATGTTTACCGAGTGCTGCTGACCGGAATCCACCTGATGCGAGCCGGAGTTGTCGAGGCGAATCTTGTGACGCTGAATGACGTGTACCGGTTGCCGTACATTGATGAACTCGTGGCTCTCAAGACGACCGGTGCAGAAAAAGGCACGCTGGATGCCGCCGATCTGGCGTTTCATGAACGTGAATATCAGCGTTTGACCGCTCAATTGGAGCAGGCGTTGCAGGACAGTTCACTTCCGGAACATTCCGATGCCGGGCCGGACCTGAACGATCTGCTGATTCGAATCCGTCGAAAGACTTTTTAAGGTGTTCACTTTGCTCAACAGGCTCTGCTCGGCATTGCTTACAACTTAAGCAAAGTGTCTTGAGATATCGAATTCTGCGATCACAGGCGGTGATCAGGAGTGCGCTGCGGATGGGTCTTCCGCAGTGAACTCTCTGCATATCCAGCCGCGATTTTCTCTGTTCATTTGCATGGAGTGACGGCACAGGTCATTGTTCGGGCATCTGAGACATGGATTTGACGGCGAATGAGTTACGTTGAACAGTCGCTGTTAAACGAAAACAGAGTCGCTCACAGTCAGCACGAACAACGTTAAGAAAGTCCTGCATGAGTCCATCTACTCCGCCGACAAACCGTGACTTGCCCAGCGGACCATCGGGACAACGATACGCCGTGGCGACTGTTCTGACGTTAACCGCGTGCCTGCTGTATCTGGATCGCTACGCGGTCAACATTCTGCGACCGTCGATTCGAGCTGACCTGAACATGAGCCAGGTGCAGTTCAGTTGGTTTGAGAGTCTGTTCTTCTGGTCCTATGCGCTATGTCAGATTCCTGCAGGATGGCTCAGCGACCGCCTGGGGCCACGTCGGGTTTTGACCATCTATATTGTGGGCTGGTCGATTGTGACTGGCCTAATGGGAATTGTTTCCACAGTGTGGGGCATGCTGCTTCTGAGATTCCTGTGCGGAATTGCCCAGGCAGGAGCGTATCCGGTTTGTTCAGGGCTGATTCGAGTCTGGTTTCCCGTGAAGCAACGAGGATTCGTCAGTTCTGTTGTCGCCCTCGGTGGCCGCTTCGGTGCCGTGCTTGCGCCGGTACTGACGGCCGCCCTGCTCAGCCGACTGGGAATGGGTTGGCAAGCGGTACTGGTCAGCTATGGGCTGACGGGAGTTGCTGTCGCCATTGCCTGCTATGCGGTTTGCAGAGACAAACCGGAGCATCCGATTCCTCTTCCCGCGATCGATGCTCAACCTTCATCGGGAGCGACGACCAGCGGCACCGAATCAGCAGCGATTGCTCCTTTTCCGTGGGGATCCGCTCTGAAAAGTCTGAGTCTCTGGGGCAACAGCATGCAGCAATTCTTTACGAATATTGGCTGGTTGTTTGTTGTCTCACAATTGCCTCAGTATCTGGCAGACATCCACAAAATTGGGATTGAGCAGCGAGCCGCGATGACGGCTGTTCCCACAATTGCCGGCATCGTTGGGATGTTTTGCGGAGGATGGCTGACAGATGTTGTCACTCGACACCTTGGCCTGAAGTGGGCTCGTCGACTACCGGTCATGATCACTCGCTTTGGTGCTGCGGCGGGATTTCTGCTGTGTCTTCTACCGGGCATTCTGAATCCTTCCGCGCCGCCTTCGCCCTGGTTGCCATGGATGGTCATTGCGGCGTTAAGTTTTGCCACGTTCTGCAGCGATCTGGGAATTCCGGCGGTCTGGGCCTATGCACAGGATGTCGGGGGGCCGTATACCGCATCAATCATGGGCTGGGCCAATATGTTTGGCAATCTGGGAGCCGCAATTGCCCCGAATATCTACACGCAGGTTCTTGGAGAAACTCCGGGCGTCAAAGAATGGAATATGCTGTTTTTTGTGTGTGGAATGATGTTCGTGATGGCCGGAATCTGCAGTCTGGCACTCGACTCGACAAAGCCAATTCGCACGTCGGAAAACCGGTGATGACTTGAAATCTGGAATTCGATTAGACTCCGGCAGATGTTGCCGCAGAGTGATGGCTGGGAGCTTGCTCATCACCCTGCGGATTGATCAAAAACCCGGTTTTTAATTGGACGGAGTAGCAGGGATGCATCAAAGAACCTTTCGCCAGCACGACTGCGCAGTGAATGATCGTGGTCTGGCGCAGTGCGAAGGTGCTCTTCGAGCACATTTTTCTCGAACAGCCAATGAGGCTGGTGTAGCGGCCATAGCCTGGCTGGTCTGTTCCTTCTGGGCCTCGGGGGTCGCGGAAGCTCAGGCTCAGAAACAGACTCCGGAATCATTGCTGCGATACACTCCGGTGCAGAAGAGTGTTGAATACGACACTCCGGAAGCGGCTGACGTTGCAAAATGTACTGTCGCCCTGGAACAGGGAAGTTACGTCGTCACGAACCCGGCTAATCAGGTACTCCGGAAATTTACGGACGCCAATGGCGACGGTTTTCCGGATATGTACCGTTACTATCATCTGGGGCTGGAAGTTTATCGAGAGATCGACACAAACGGTGACTTCAAAGCGAAGAAGGGTACTCGCCCGGATCAGTATCGATGGATGAACTGGGGCGGAACTCGCTGGGGACTTGATCCGAACGAAGACGGCAAAATTGATTCATGGAAAGTGATCTCGGCTCAGGAATCTGCTCGCGTCGCCGTTGAAGCTTTGATCAATGGTGACCTGCAGGCACTGACGACTGTGATGATCAATGATGCAGACATTAAAGCGCTCGGGCTGCCAGCCGCGAAGGCGAAAGAAGTTCAGGCCGCGACTGCAGATCTGGCGAAACTGGCTCAGGCCGCTGTGTCCGACAGCAAGGTTCTGAATTCCAAAAGTCAGTGGGTGCGATTCGATCCACCAGTTCCCGGTCTGATTCTGGCCGAACAGCTCGGAACCCCAAATGATCTGACGGTCTATGAGAATGCCATGGCCTATGTTCAGAACGGCGAAAAACTCGATCTGATCTCTGTTGGCGAAATGGTCCAGGTCGGCGATGCCTGGAAGTTGCTGCAGGTTCCAACTCCAATCAACTCCGGCAACAATGTTGTGCAGGTTGGCGGTCTCTTGATGACACCTGGCCTTCCCGGGAAAACACCGGGAGATGCAGCAACACCGGAAATGTCGGCCGAGATGCAGAAGCTGCTGGCTGATCTCCAGAAGATCGACGAAGCCAGCCCGCAACCGGACGCTCCTGCTCAGGCCTTTACTGACTACAACGTTGCACGAGCGAACGTCAGCGAGAAGCTGATTGGACTTTCTCGCAATGATGAAGAACGTCAGCAGTGGATTCAGCAGTTTACGGACAGCCTTTCGACAGCAACACAGTCCGGACTCTATCCGGAAGGCTTGCCTCGCCTGATTGCCCTGCAGGATGCCGCCAGGAGTAATCAGGCGTTGCTGGGGTATATCTACTATCGTCGTCTGATGGCTGAATACGCAGTACGACTGAAGAACGACGAAAAAGTACCACAGGCCGAGGCAGCCAAAGCACGTGAGCTGACTCAGAAGTGGTGGTTCGAGCAGTTGGAGGGCTACGCGGCCAAGTGGCCAAAATCTGAAGATGCACCAGACGCTGTTGTTCAGCTTGCCATCAGCTATGAGTTGATGGGACGCATTGAAGATGCCAAAGCCTGGTATGCTCAGTTGGCCAAGAATTATCCGGAAACTGAAGGCGGCGTGAAAGCTCAGGGAGCAATGCGACGTCTGACGCTCACGGGCAAGCCACTTCAACTGGCAGGTAAAACACTGCAGGGGCAACCACTGGCGGCTTCACAGTACAAGGGTAAAGTGCTGCTGGTTGTCTTCTGGGCGTCGTATGCTCAGCCATTCACCGACGATCTTAAGACGATTTCCGAAGTCTATGCCAAGCATCAGAAGGCAGGTTTCGAAATCCTTGGTGTCAACATGGACACCGATCTTCCGTCCGTTGCCGCGTATCTGAAGCAGAACGGGATCACATGGCAGAGCCTGCGTGAGGCCCCGAAGTCTGAAGGTCAACAGCCCGGAGACTTTAGCTACGGTATCGTATCAGTTCCAACCATGTTCATTGTGAACAAAGAAGGTCTTGTTGAAGGCGGAATCACCGCATCCAATCTTGAATATGCCGTTGACGCTCTGATTCAGGGCAAGAAGCTGGAAGCAACTCCACCAACTGAAGGTGAAGCGGAAGCCGCTGCTCCAAAGACGGGATTCAAGCGAGACTCAACGGCCGATAAGACCAAAGCTCGTAATTAGAGCGCATCCATGGTTGGTCTGGCGCGAACTGGGTGGGTATGGTAGTCCGGGGCTGTCTTAAGGAGATAGCCCCATGGAACCACATAGTGCAGAGCTTCGCAGCCATGTCCTCGCCGCGTGGGATACAAACAAACAAACGAACTCGAGCCGTGGCATTGCGGTTCAAGGTTTCAGAATCGTGATTTCGACTGATCAGGCAACAACGTCGAGAGACGGGGCAAGTGACCCCTGAAACGGCCGCACTTCGCCAGCCGAAGTGGCATAAATTGGCTGATTGGTTGTTGTCCACGATCGCTGCGAAGCCCGATATTTATCTGCGTGAACTGCAAGCTGAGTTTCTGGCCGAACGCAATAAAGATGTCTGCCTGCAGACGATCTGCAATTCGTGCCAGGCTCTGGAGCAGACTCGAAGAAGAAGACTCTACCGCTTTACCTAAAATGGAACCGCTCTGGTGCTCGATCAACGATGCTGTGATGGATGTAGACCGGACCGAGCGGAGCGAGTTCCGGCTTGTGGCAGGTTGCTTCCGAATTGCCGGAACTCGCTGTCGCTCGGTCCGGCCTGCGAAAAACAACTCCTCAATTCACGGCTGACAAAGCACTAGTGGCCGCCGCGACTCGCTTAACGCGGCTATGGACCGTTCATCGAGACCTCATCGCTTTACGACACTGATCACCCGGCTTCGCTGATTCTCTGCCCACAACTAGTCACTGGGAACGTTCCGTCCGGGCAGTTCTCGCTACTCGGAAGCCTGTGTTGATGTAGCGATAATCCGGCCGTTTGCCGAAGCGAAACGCCGAATGAGCATAGCTCGAGTTGTTTTTGAACGACCCACCGCGCAACACACGGCTTTTACGATTCGCCTCATATTGATCCCAGCACCATTCATGGACGTTCCCATGCATATCGTGCACGCCCCAGGCATTCGGGAGCTTCTCACCACACGCCGCAGGCACTTTTGATGGGGACATCCGGCAAAAACTGACGAGCAACGTGGGATCATCGCCGCTTGAGAATGCTGTTGTCGTGCCGACTCGACAGGCATGCTCCCATTCGGCCTCTGTCAACAAGCGATAGCTGGTCGTTTCCGGGACCAGACGCCACATCACATCGTTTTCTCCGACCTCGCTAATGCTCTTTCCTGGCGTGCCGGTGCGCTCGTAAGCGGGTGGCAAACCTTCCTTGCTGCTGAGCCAGTTGCAGTACATAAGAGCATCGTACCAACTGATCTGCTGCGCGGGATGGTTAGCCGTCGGACTGTAGATTGTCTCGACACCTTTCCATTCGACTGGCTTTTCGGCGACCGGATAGCTCAGTTCCGCCATGAACTGTTCAAATTGACCTCGAGTGACTTCGCGATCACAAATCCAGAATTCGTCCTGTACGACAGGCATTGATTTCGAGCGAATTTCAGTCAGAATTCCGGTGAAGTCCGTTGACCCATGCAACGCCGCAAAGTCAATGTCTCCGCAAATCTCATCAAAGTTGCGGTACCCCATCTCCACAGAACGCTTGAGCAATGCAAGGCTCTTGTCTGCGAATTCCTGAGACTTGCCACGATCTGTCGCGATAACAGCCTGAGAGCATAAGGCAGCAGCAGCAGCAAGTTTGTAGAACGCATCAGAGGATTCACTTGAATGCTCCTGAGTCGCAACGTCGAGCAAATCGGATGCCTCTGATAAGTGACCAAGCACTGCCGCCACCTGGGCTTCAAGATAGGTACGCATGTATGGAGGAATCTTCAAACTCAGATATTCCGACAGCGACTCCTTTGCTTCGACTACTCGGCCAAGCCTTGCGAGGGCAAGCGTTCGACAGGCGAGCACCCGAGCCCGACGAAAAGAGAAATCCGGGTGCAGCCGCGGCGAATTCTCAGCAAAGACATCAACAGCCAACGCGGCACCACCGGCGATCTGAAAATACTCGACACGAATTTGGTGATGGCCTTCATTGACCGCAAATCGAACGGTGTCGGTTGTCGCATGATTGGCTGTCCAGCGATCAATCAGGAGTTTGTCGTCGACAAAGATACGAATACCATCATCATACGTCGTTCTGATCGCATAGGTTCCTGCGGCGAGGACCAGCTCGGCCGTTGCGACGGCAGCAAAATGATCTCCGGGGATTCCCTGAAATTCCTCTTCATCTCCTCCGTACAATTCGAGGACAGAAAGAGTCTGCTCAACCAATGGCTTTGAATTCACGACTGCGGTCCAGTCTTCGGGCAATTGCTCCGGCCCTGCATCAGGCCATGAAAAAAATCGGACTGTCCAGGGAAATGATCCTGGTGCCGGGTCAGTCGGAATAGTTTCAACCACCAACAACTGATCCAGATCTCGCAGCGTTTCCTCACACCGACCTTCGTAGTAACAGGTCATCGCGTGCTGCAGGAGATACTCCGGACTCTGCTTTTGAGCGGTTTCCGCCGCCGACATGTTCGCCAACGTCTGCTGGTATTTCTCCAGGGGGTGAGGGATGGATGAAACAGCAAAGTTCAAACTTGGCCGAATCCGCACCATCGTGGCACCAGTCGACTTGACCACATACCAGTCTCGATCGCGCCTGATCTCGTGTTGATTCGAGATCTCAGGAAGCGGCAGTTTCCAGTTTCGCAGCAACCAGGCTGCGGCACTATGTGTGGCGGTGTCGCCATTCTCCGCAAACCAATTTGAGGCGAGCGATTGCCAGGACAATTTGTCGGCAAGATTCAGACTTTCCACAGCGCGCTGCCCAACCGCGAGTAAGACTCCTGAACGTAACTCCGGGCTGTCGCTGTTCTTCAAGGCAGACATTACAGTCGCCAGATCGATCGCCCAGCGCGGAAACTCAGCAATGAACAAAGTTCGATTTTCAGTGTCACGACGATTTTCGAATCGACAAAGATCGAGAGCAAGTTCAGGGTCGCCCAGACCAAGGGCCACAATTGCTAATTTTGCCCTGCGACGCCACAGAGATTTATCGCTACATTTAGACGCTTCAACCTTTAATGCACGAAGGGCAGTCGCTTGATCGGCCAGCATTGCCTGGACGTAGTTTGAGGTATCGGGTTCTGTTATCTCATCGATTCGCGAGATCAAATAGACGAGATCGAGCTTTCCGAATGACGCCAGCGCAAATGACAGCGAAAGTTTTTGGCGATCATTTGTTGCTTTGGCGAGGCGAGACTCGAGTTCCGGAAGCACGAGAGCTTTTGGCAATCTTTGAAGGTCATTGATACTTGCAGGGATTGCCGGGCCAACGTTGTTCTGCAGAGACTCGGCGGCCGCTCGCGTTTGTTCCCGCAAATTCGTCCAGTTCTCGACTGCCATCCATTGTTGGATTCCGATGCCCAGAATCAGAATTGTCAGCAAGAGGCCGCCCCACGAAATGGTATGAACTGTTGCAGCCTTGCACATCATGGATCGCTGAGGCTCAGTCCAGCGTTTGCCGTCGGTCAGGGTTCGGATAGTGAACCATTCAACCACAGTGGGCAGTTGCTTGTTTTCGCGTTTTGAGTTCCAGCTTGCCGTTCTTTCCTCAAGCTTCAGCTGGGTGCGACCGCGGCGAGTCTCGCGTTGCTTGAGAGTGAGCCAGTCGCGAAGAGACGGGACGAGATAGTCATGAGTGAGTTGGTAATATCTCGGCGAGCCGCCTGCGTGAGCTGGCGGGTTGTTTTCGACTGAATCGGAATTATCACGCTCGGAAGGGTGAGACCCGGAAGCTGACGCGTCCGGCTCGCCGATGGGGGTGCCTTCGGGGTCGGTGGGCGTGATCAGGCGGAGTTCGCTGTCG